>DATLZL010000226.1:0-4983 GCA_035574035.1 Binatia bacterium
GTGCGGCAGGAGGCCGGCACCACGGCCCGCGGGCGGCCCGGCGAGCGGACGGCGGCCACCCCGACGGACACGACGCCGCCGGCGGCGCCCCGAGAACTCGTCGCCGCCCCGGCCGCCCGGACCGTGCGCCTGACCTGGCACCCCAGCCCCGACCCCGACGTGGCCGCCTACGTCATCTACCGCGCGCGCCCCGGGCGGGACTTCGAGCGCGTCGGGTCCACCCAGCCGCCGGCCACGGTCTTCACCGACCGCGACGTCCCCTCCGGCACCTGGCGGTACGCGGTGACCGCGCTCGACTCCGCGCTCCGCCCCAACGAGAGCGCCCGCTCCAACGTCGTCACCGTCACCGTGCCGTGAAAATCCGTGTCCGATGTCGACCTCGCCGCCGGTAAGTGCCCGGGTTGCCTTGACTTGCCCGGGTCCGGATGCTACGGTCCCGATGAAAAACGACAGGTCCGACGCGCTGATGGACCATTTCACCTACCGGCAGGGCACGCTGCACTGCGAGTCCGTCCCGCTGTCCCGGGTGGCCGAGGCGGTCGGCACGCCGACCTACGTCTACTCCCGCGCCGCCGTGCTGGCCGCCTACCGGGCCTACGACCGCGCCTTTCGCGACGTCCCCCACCTGATCTGCTACGCCGTCAAGGCCAACTCCAACCTGGCGCTCCTGCACGCCCTGGCTCAGGCGGGCGCCGGCGCCGACGTGGTCAGCGGGGGCGAGCTGTACCGGGCTCTCCGGGCCGGCATCCCGCCGCGGAAGATCGTCTTCTCCGGCGTCGGCAAGACCCGCGAGGAGATGCGCGAGGCCCTCAAGGCCGACATCCTCATGTTCAACGTGGAGTCGGGCAGCGAGCTGCGCGCGCTCGACGAGGTGGCCCGCGGCCTCGGCGTTCGGGCCCCGGTCAGCCTGCGCGTCAATCCCGACGTGGACCCCGAGACCCACCCCTACATCGCCACCGGGCTGCGGACCTCCAAGTTCGGCATCCCCATCGCCGAGGCGCCGGCCGTGTACGAGCAGGCGCTCGGGCTGGCCGGCATCGAGGTGGTCGGCGCCCAGATGCACATCGGCTCCCAGCTCACGAAGACCGCCCCCTTCGCCGACGCCGCCGCCCGGGTCACCGCGCTGGTCTCCGGCCTGCGCGCCGGGGGTGTGCAGCTGCGCTACCTCGACCTCGGCGGCGGACTCGGCATCCGCTACCGGGACGAGCAGCCGCCCAGCCCCGAGGACTACGCGCGAGCGCTGCTGCCGCTGGTCCGGGCGCTCGACCTGACGGTCGTGCTGGAGCCCGGCCGCTCCATCGTGGGCAACGCCGGGGTGCTGCTCACCCGCGTGCTCTACCGCAAGGACACCGGCGCCAAGCGCTTCGTCGTCGTCGACGCGGCGATGAACGACCTCGTGCGGCCGGCCATGTACAACGCGCACCACGAGATCCACCCGGTGAGCGAGCCGGGAGCCGCCGACGGCGAGACGGTGGACGTGGTGGGACCCATCTGCGAGTCGGGCGACTTCCTGGCCCGCGACCGGACGATGCCGCGGGTCGAGGAGGGCGAGCTGCTGGCCGTCATGAGCGCCGGCGCCTACGGCTTCGTCATGGCGTCCAACTACAACGACCGCCCGCGGGCGGCGGCGGTCCTGGTGGACGGAGACCGCTACACGATCGTGCGCCGCCGGGAAACCTACGAGGACCTGGTGGCGGGGGAGAGGCTGCCATGAGCCACGCGTTCCAGGGTTCGATCGTCGCGCTGGTGACGCCCTTCCGGAACGGTCAGGTGGACGAGGCCAAGCTGCGCGAGCTGGTGGAGTTCCACGTCGCCCACGGCACCGACGGCATCGTCCCGTGCGGGACGACCGGCGAGTCGCCCACCCTCACCCACGACGAGCACAAGCGCGTGGTGGAGGTCGTCGTCGAGGCCGCGCGCGGCCGGATCCCGGTCATCGCCGGGACGGGGTCGAACTGCACCGCCGAGGCCGTCGACCTCACCCGGCACGCCGAGCGGGCCGGGGCCCAGGCCGCGCTGGTGGTCAACCCCTACTACAACCGGCCGACCCAGGAGGGGCTCTACCGCCACTTCCGGGCGGTGGCCGAGGCCACCCGTCTGCCGATCTTCGTCTACAACATCCAGGGCCGCACGGCCGTCAATGTCGAGACGCCGACGCTGGCCCGGCTGGCCCGGGACTGCCGCAACATCGTCGGGGTCAAGGAGGCCTCCGGCTCGCTCGACCAGGTGAGCCAGGTGATCAGCGCCTGCGGCCCGGACTTCATCGTGCTCTCGGGCGACGACAACCTGACGCTGCCGATCATGGCCGTCGGCGGCCGCGGCGTCATCTCGGTCATCGCCAACATCGCGCCGCGCGAGACGGCCGAGATGACCCACGCCGCGCTGGAGGGGGACTTCAAGCGCGCCCGCGAGCTGCACTACCGGCTCTACCCGCTGGCCCGGGCCGCGTTCCTGGAGACCAACCCGATCCCGATCAAGGAGGCCATGGCCATGGCCGGCATGCTGGAGCCCGAGTTCCGGCTGCCCCTGTGCCGCATGAGCGAGGCCAACCGCGAGCGCCTGCGGGAGACCCTGCGCCAGCACGGCCTGGTCAAGTAGCCGGCGAGGCCGCCGATGATCGACGTCGTCGTCGCCGGCGCCGCCGGCCGGATGGGCAGCCGCGTCATCGCCTGTCTGGGTGAGGCCGGCGACCTGCGGCTGGTGGGGGCGCTCGAGGCGCCCGGCCACCCGCGCCTGGGGGGCGACGCCGGCGAGGTGGCGGGCACCGGCCGCCTGGGCGTGACGATCGGCGCCGATCCGGCCGCCCTGCTCACCCGCGACCGCGTGCTGATCGAGTTCTCCACCCCGGAGGCCTCGCTCGAGCACCTGCGCCTGGCCGCCGCCGCCGGAGCCCGCGCCGTCATCGGCACCACCGGCTTCACCGCCCGCCAGCGCGACGAGGTCAAGGATCTGGCCGGGCGCACCGCGGTCGTGCTCTCGCCCAACATGTCGGTCGGCGTGACGCTGGCCCTGCGGCTGCTGGCCACCATGGCCCGGGCGCTCGGCGACGAGTACGACGTCGAGATCACCGAGATTCACCACCGCTGGAAGAAGGACGCCCCCAGCGGCACCGCGCTCCGCATGGCCGAGGTCATCGCCGAGGCGCTCGGGCGCGACCTGGGGAGCGTCGCCGTCCACGGCCGGCAGGGGCTGCCCGGCGAGCGCACCCGCAAGGAGATCGGCATCTTCTCGCTGCGCTCCGGCGACGTGGTCGGCGAGCACACGGTGGTGTTCGGGGCGCCCGGCGAACGCCTGGAGCTCACCCACCGCGCCCACAGCCGCGACACCTTCGCCCGCGGCGCCCTGCGGGCGGCCCGCTTCGTGGCCGGGCGGCCGCCCGGCCTCTACTCCATGCAGGACGTCCTGGGGCTCTGACCGCCGTGCTCGGAGAGACGGTGGAGGCCGCGCGGCGCCACGCGCCGGGTCGCTGAGGGCGGACGGGGCCGGCGTGGCCGACAAGCTGTTGCTTGACGACGTGCGGTTCTACGGCCAGCACGGGCTCAGCAAGGCCGAGCAGGCCGTGGGCGCCTGGTTCTCGGTGGACGCCGAGCTGGCCCTAGACCTCCAGCCGGCCGCCGTCTCCGACGACCTGGCCGCCACCGTGGACTACGGGCGGGTCGTGCACCGCATCGTGGAGATCGGCACCGGCACCCGCGTGAACCTGCTCGAGCGCCTGGCCGGCCTGATCGCCGAGGCGCTGCTGCGCGAGTTCCCCACCCAGGAGGTGCGCGTGCGCGTGCGCAAGCTCACCCCGCCGCTCGAGGGGCTGGTCGGCACCCCGGGCGTCGAGCTGACGAGGCGCCGCTGATGGCCCGCGTCTACCTGAGCCTCGGCTCCAACCTGGGCGACCGGCTGGCCGCCCTGCGGGCGGCGGTGGACCGCCTGCGCCGGACGGCCGGGATCGAGTTCGTGGCCGCCTCCTTCCTCTACGAGGCCGAGCCGTGGGAGAGCGAGCCGGGCCGCGGACTCGGCGAGGAGAACTGGTACCTCAACTGCGCGGTGGCCATCGAGACCACGCTGCCGCCCGAGGAGCTGCTGCACCGGCTGCAGGAGATCGAGGCGGCGCTCGGCCGCGTCCGCCCGCCCGGCACCCCGGAGGCGGCGCGCTTCGCGCCCCGCCCGGTGGACATCGACATCCTGTTCTACGCCGACCGCGTCATCAGCGTGCCCGACACCCTGCACGTCCCGCACCTCCTGCTGCACGAGCGGGCCTTCGTGCTGCGCCCGCTGGCCGACATCGCGCCGGAGCTCGAGCACCCCACCCTCTACCGCCCCGTGCGCGAGCTGCTGGCCGAGGTCGAGGACGAGCACGAGGTGCGCCGCAGCCGGTATCCCGCCCGCTGGTTCGAGGACTGAGCGGGCCGTGGCCGACCCCGAGTTCGAGCGCCGGGCCCTCGACCACCTCGACGCCCTCTACAACTTCGCCGTCTACCTGACCCGGCGGCCGGCCGACGCCGAGGACCTCGTGCAGGAGACCTACCTGCGGGCGCTCCGGTTCTCCCACCGGTTCCAGCCGGGAACTCACCTGCGGGCCTGGTTGTTCCAGATCCTGAGGAACACGTTCCTCACGTTCTACCGGGTCCGGGAACGGGAGGTGCCGCTCGCCGAGGACGGCGTCCCCGACTGGGAGGCGCCCATGTTCCACGACGTCCCGGAGGACGACCCGGGCGCGCTCGAGGCCCACACCGACCTCGAGCGGGCCATGCGCCGCCTGCCCGAGGAGTTCCGCACCGTGCTCCTCCTCGCGGAAGTGGAAGGGATGCCGCTCGAGGAAGTGGCGCGCGTCATGGCCTGCCCGGTCGGCACCGTGAAGTCCCGCATCTTCCGGGCCAAGGAGCGGCTGCGCGGACTGCTGCGGGATTACGAGACGAAATGACCGAGCGGTACTCCGAGCTGAGCGACGAGGCGCTGGGCCGCCGGCTGGCGGCCGAGCTGCCGCGCTAC
>DATLZL010000227.1:0-3282 GCA_035574035.1 Binatia bacterium
CGTGACCGCGAACAGCGCCGACAGCCCGAAGGCGAGCCCGGCGGCGGCGTGACCGGCCCGCGTGAGGCGCCGGCGCCGCTCGACGACCTCCGGCTGGCCGTCTCCCCAGGTGAAGCCGAACGCCGCGACCAGCAGGCAGACCAGCACGCCGCCGACGGCGGCGGCCACCACGGAAGCGACGAGGGCGTAGTAGGCAAGGCTGTTCACGGCCCGGCTCCGCCGAGCAAGAGAGCAATCCCGGCGCCAGCGGGGCGCCGGCGCCCGGTCAGCGCGCGGGGGTGGCGGCCGGGGGCGCTGCGTTGGCGCGCTCGGCGTGCTCGAGCAGCGCGTCCAGCGAGTGGCTTACCCGCACGACGGCCTGCTCCACCGCGGCGACGCGCTCGTCCAGCGCCCGGATCTCGGTCGTGAGGCGGCCGACGTCGGTGTCGGCCGCGGCCCCTCCGCTCCCGCGCGCTCCCAGGGCGGCGGCGGTGAGCAGGGCGGTGACGGCGAAGCAGAAGGCGGCCACGGCGTGGCCGAGCCGGGTGAGGAAGATGCGGCGCTGGGCTTCGTCCGGTGCCTCGTCCTCAGGGGCCGGGAAGCCGTAGCGGATGATGACCAGGCACAGCACGAGCCCGCCCAGGGCACTGGCGACGATGCTGCCGGTCAGCAGGTACTGCGTAAGCGGCTGCATACGCGGACCGTCCACCGTTCAGACGGCGCAATTCCCGGGCCACACCGGGCCCGCCGATCACCAGCGGCCGAACTTCCAGGACAGCTCGACCCCGACGCCCCAGTCGGGGCTGCCGTCGGTGAGCCCGACGAACACGTTGGGCGTCACGGTGAAGGTGCGGGCGAGCCGGAACTGCGCCAGCCCCACCAGCTCGACCGGGTCGTCGTTGCCCCGCACCAGGGCCCGCCGCCAGTCGATGAGCCCGCCGACGAGGATGTCGGGGCTCACGTAGTAGCCGACGCCCAGGCTGGCCGCCGGCCGGTTGCGGAAGTCCTGGCCGGGCGGGTCGCCCATGAACGTGTAGCTCACGTCCCCGAACACCAGGAAGGAGCCGATCGTCTTATCGAACTCCAGGCCGAAGCCCCCGTCCACCTCGCCGGTGCCGAGCCCGCGGTCCTCGTCGGCGGTGGGAATCTTGAGCTTGACGAACGGGGCCAGGGTGGGCAGCCAGGACTCGGGACCGGGGTCGTCGACCAGGTAGTAGCGGCCCCGCAGGATCAGGTCCCCGATGCCGGAGACCGACTCCCGACCGCCCTCGGCGCGGCCGACGGGCTGTGGCTGCCCCTCGACGACGACCACGTCGCGGGGCGCGTCCAGGTGGATGAACGACCCGGTGATGCCGACGTCGAAGCGCTCGCCCAGGTACCGGAACGTCACCGGGAAGAAGAAGGTCCGGGTCGTCTCCCGGCCGCCGAAATCGCCCTCGTCATACGACGGGCTGAACTTCAGCTGGAAGTGCTCGCGCTCCACCGCCCGGCGCTCGGGCACCGGACGCTCCTGCCCGGGCACCGGCGGCGCCTGGCCGGGACGCTGCTGGGCGCCGAGGGGAACGGCGGTCGTGGCGACGACGACGGCGGCGAGAGCCAGCGCGCGCGGGATGGGTCGCACGAGGTCCTCCTCTCTGGGCGGTGACGGCGCTACTGTCGCGGCCGGACCGACGCTTGTCAAGGCTTCGCGCCGCGTTGACCCTCCGCGTAGGATAGGAACCGTGACGAGCGCCCGCGGGCGGACGATGGCGATCCTCGTCGGGGGCGGGCCCGCGCCCGGCATCAATGCCGTCATCGCGGCGGCCACGATCGAGGCCCGCAACCACGGCGTGCGCGTGCTCGGCTGCTACGACGGCTTCCGCTGGCTCGTCCAGGGCGACACCCAGCACGTCACCGAGCTCAACATCAGCGACATCTCGCGGATCCACTTCGAGGGCGGCTCCATCCTGCGCACCTCGCGCACCAACCCCACCCGCACGCCGGACGGCGTGAAGCGGGTCGCCGACACCCTGGAGCTGCTCGGCGTCAACTACCTGATGACGATCGGCGGCGACGACACCGCCTTCGCCGCCGCCCAGCTGGCCCGGACCCTGCCCGGCCTGGCGGTGGCCCACGTCCCGAAGACCATCGACAACGACCTGCCGCTGCCGAGCGACATCGTGACCTTCGGCTTCACCACCGCCTGCAACCTGGGCAAGGACCTGGTCCGCAACCTGATGGAGGACGCCGCCACCACCGAGCGCTGGTTCTTCGTCACCGTCATGGGCCGGCACGCCGGCCACCTGGCTCTGGGCATCGGCGGCGCGGCCGGCGCGACCCTGACGGTCATCGCCGAGGAGTTCCGCGACGCCCGGCTCAGCCTGGGCCGGCTGGCCGACATCCTGGAGGGCGCCATCATCAAGCGGCGGGCGCTCGGCCGCGACCACGGGGTGGCCATCCTCTCCGAGGGGCTGGCCGAGAAGCTGGACCCGGAGACGCTGGGCCCGGTCGAGCGGGACGAGTTCGGCAACGTGAGGCTGTCCGAGCTCGAGCTCGGCCGGCTGCTCAAGGACCACGTCACCGCCAGCCTGCGCACGCGCGGGATCGACATCACGATCGTGGCCAAGGAGCTGGGCTACGAGCTGCGCTGCGCGCCGCCGGGGGCCCACGACATCCAGTACTGCCGGAGCCTCGGCTACTGGGCCACGCGCTTCCTGCTCGACGGGGGCACCAACGCGATGGTCACGATCCAGGCCGGGCGGCTGGTGCCGATCCCGTTCGGGCTGATGATGGACCCGCGGACGGGGAAGATCCGCGTCCGGTACGTCGACATCGAGTCCGAGATGTACCAGACGCTCGCCGCCTACATGATCCGGCTCAAGCCCGAGGACTTCGACCAGCCCGGGATGCTGGCCGCGCTGGCCAAGGCCGGTCACATGAGCGAGCCGGAGTTCACCGCCCGCTTCGGCCCCCTGGTGGGCCGGGACTAGCGCTCCGCCCCGTCGATCTACCGGCCCCCGGTGGAGCGGTAACCCGGGGAGCCGCACGACGAACGTGGCGCCCCGACCCGGCCCCTCGCGCTGGCGGCCCTGCCGGGCCGGCCCCCGGCCAGCCCGGCCCGGCCATGAGCCCCGCTCCCTTCAGCCCCTCGCGCCGCACCGCGCACCGGCTCGTCCTCTCGGTCACACTGGTTCTGAGGCATCCACCCGCGCGACGGTAACACCCGGTTCTGAGGCATCACGGGCGCACCGGACCCCGCGCGGGCCCTACCGGGCCGCCAGGCCGGGCCCCGCGCCCGGGGCCGGCAGCCGCGGGCGGACGGTG
>DATLZL010000228.1:0-2261 GCA_035574035.1 Binatia bacterium
GTGCCAGGGGACACCGGGGTCGAACCGCCGGGACCGGCGGCGGTCGCTGACGGCCACGCTGGCGATGCCGTCAGGGGCGGCCCGCACGCTCGTCGCGCTGTTTCCGCTCGAGCGCCTCGCCCCGGATCCTCGCGCGACAGGTCTCGCAGATCAGGTCGTCGGACGGGGCGGCGCAGACCAGGCAACGCCGGAGCTCCGGCGCCGGTGCCTCCGGAGCGGCGCTGGCCGGGGCCGACTCGGGCACCGCCAGCACCGGACAGGGGGCCGTCCGGACGACGCGCTCGGCGACGCTGCCGAGCAGGGCCCGGCTCACGCCGGTCCGGCCGTGCGTGCCGACGACGATGAGGTCGATCCCGTGGCGGCGGGCGTAGTCGACGATCCTCGCCGCCGGACTCCCGAACTCGATCGCCGTCGTCACCTCCACGTCCGGCCCGAGGTCCTTCCCCATTCCGATCAGCAGCCGGCTCGCCTGCTCGTCGCCGGCCCAGGCGACGTGCAGGATGTGGAGCCCGGCGCCGAAGGCTCGGGCATAGTCGCGCGCCACGGCGGCCGCCCGCTCGGCGGTCTCCGAGAAGTCGGTGGCCAGCAGGATCCGGTGCACCGGTCCGGGGCTCATGGGTCGGACACCACGATCATCGTCGTTGCCTCCTCGGGGCGGTCAGGACGAGCAAGCCGGCGGCCAGGCGTCGCCGCCTTGAATCCCGCGCCGTTGCTCGGACGACCGGGCGGCAGGCCGGGGCGGCGCCGCCTCGGCGTGGCGCCGGCGCCCCAGACGTCATCTCCCCTCGCTCCGAGCCCGAGCGAGGCAACTCACAGTGTCGCCGGCGATCACCCGCTCCTCGTCCGACGGGATGACGAGGGCGGCGATCCGGGCGCCGTCGGCGCTGATCCGGCCCGCGATGCCGACCGTGACCCGGTTCCGTTCCTCGTCGATCACCAGGCCGCACCAGGCCATCCCCCGGCAGATCTCGGCCCGCACCTCGGCCGCGTGCACCCCGATGCCGCCGGTGAAGACGACGGCGTCGGCGCCGCCCAGGGCGGCCAGGTAGGCGCCGACGTACTTCCGCGCCCGGTAGCAGAACATCCGGACGGCCAGCCGAGCCTGCGGGTCGTCGGCGGCGAGGAGGTCGCGCAGGTCGGCGCTCCGGCCCGACACGCCGAGCAGGCCCGAGCGCTCGTTCAGCCAGCGGACGACGTCCTCGGGCGAGGTGCGCTCGGCCCGCGCCAGGTAGGCGACGACCGCGGGATCGAGGTCGCCGGCCCGGGTGCCCATCACCAGACCCTCCAGGGGGGTGAAGCCCATCGAGGTGTCGACCGACCGGCCGGCCCGGATGGCCGCCGCCGAGGCACCGGCGCCGAGGTGGAGCGCGACGATCGTTGCCCATTCGACCGGAGTCCCCGTCAGCTCGCTGTAGCGGGCCAGCACCGAGCGGTAGGAGAGGCCGTGGAACCCGTAACGCCGGATGCCGTGGGCCCGGGCCAGCTCGGGGGAGATCGCGTACTCCCGCGCCTCCGGCACCAGCCCCGCGTGGAAGGCGGTGTCGAACACCGCCACCATGGGCAGCGCAGGTCCGAAGCCCTCGCGGCAGGCACCGATCGCCTGGAGAGCCGGCCGGTTGTGGAGCGGGGCCAGACCCTCCAGCGCCTCGATCGCCCGGACCACCTCGTCGTCGATCCGGACCGCCGTCGTGAACCGGGTGCCGCCGTGGACCACCCGGTGGCCCACCGCGTCGACGGTCGGAACGTCGAGCGACCGGAGCCACTCCAGCGCGTTCCGCGTCGCGGCCGCGTGGTCGGTCACGTCCGCGGTCCGGCGCTGCGACGGCCTGTCTTCCACGGCCAGCGTCGCCGTGGCCGCACCCCCGATCCGCTCGAACACGGCCCGCGCCAGCGAGCGGGCCGAGCCGCCCTCCATCGCGTAGAGGCGGACCTTGAGCGACGAGCTGCCGGCGTTGAGCACGAGCACGGTCACGGGCGGCCGTGCCTCACCCTCGGCCGCCCAGGACCGCGACCGGGTCGCCGGTGCCGCGCACCGCCGCCAGCTCCTCCCAACTCAGGAAGTCCGACGCCGGGCGCCCCATCCCCTCGGCCGCCGCCGCCACGGCGTGCGCCCACGTACACCGGTTGGCGAACAGCAAGCCGGCGACGTCCAGCGTGCCGCCGCGGTTGATGAACCCGAGCGCCCGCGTCCGTCCCGGCCCGGTGTCCAGCGGCCGG
The DNA here is from genome assembly GCA_035574035.1 of Binatia bacterium. Lineage (GTDB taxonomy): Bacteria > Methylomirabilota > Methylomirabilia > Rokubacteriales > CSP1-6 > DATLZL01. The sequence continues at coordinate 2,218 of DATLZL010000228.1, forward strand.
ACGGCGCCCAGGAAGGGCTCCGGGCGGGTGTGCACGAGGAAGAC
>DATLZL010000229.1:0-2445 GCA_035574035.1 Binatia bacterium
AACCAGGCGCCGCACGGCTTCCGCAACGAGCTGGCCGGCGCGCTGGGCCTGCCCCAGAACCTGGTGCGCGTGGTGGCGCCGGAGGTCGGCGGCGGCTTCGGGGTGAAGTTCAACGTCTACCCGGAGGACGCCACGCTGGCGGTCATCGCCCGCCACCTGGGGCTGCCGGTGCGCTGGGTGGAGACGCGCAGCGAGCACCTGGTGGCCACCACCCAGGGGCGCGACCAGGTGGCCGACGTCGAGGCGGCGGTGGACGAGGACGGCACCGTCCTGGCCCTGCGCCTGCACGTGGTGGCCAACGTCGGCGCCTACCCGGTCTTCACCTTCATCCCCGACCTCACGCTGGGCATGGCCGTGGGCGTGTACCGGATCCCCCACGTGGACCTGCGCTCGACGTGCGTGTTCACCCACACGCCGCCGGTGGCCGCCTACCGGGGCGCCGGCCGGCCCGAGGCCGCCTACTACATCGAGCGGCTGATGGACCTGGTGGCGGCCGAGACCGGGCGCCGGCCGGAGGAGGTGCGCCGGCGCAACTTCATCCCGCCGGAGGCCTTCCCCTACCAGACGCCGACCGGGCAGCGGTACGACTCGGGCGAGTACGACCGGGCGCTGACCCGGGCGCTCGCCCTGGCCCGCGTGGAGGACCTGCGCAAGGAGCAGCGGCGGCGGCTCGAGCAGGGCGACCGGCACCTGCTGGGCGTGGGGCTGTCCTGCTACGTGGAGATGTGCGGCTTCGGCCCCTTCGAGAGCGCGGTGGTGCGGGTGGAGCCGGGGGGCGCCGTCACCGTCTTCACCGGCACCTCGGCCCACGGGCAGGGGCACGAGACGGCCTTCGCCCAGATCGTCGCCGACCACCTGGGGGTGCCGTTCGACCAGGTCGTCGTCCGCCACGGCGACACGCTCAACACGCCGATGGGCCAGGGCACCGGGGGCAGCCGCAGCCTCTGCGTGGGCGGCACGGCCGTGCTCAACGCCGCGCTCCGCGTGCAGGACAAGGCCCGCCGGATCGCCGCCGGCCTGCTGGAGGCGGCGGCCGAGGACATCGTGCTGGCCGACGGGCGCTACCACGTGCGCGGCGCGCCCCAGAGCGCGGTGACGTTGGCCGAGATCGCCGCGGCGGCCTACTCGGACGAGCTGCCCGAGGGCGTGGCCCCGGGCCTGGAGGCGACCGAGTTCTGGTCGCCGCCCCAGCTCGTCTACCCCTTCGGCGCCCACGTGGCGGTGGTGGAGGTGGACCGGGAGACCGGACGCGTGCGCGTGCGCGACTACGTGGCCGTGGACGACTGCGGGCCGCGCCTGAACCCGATGCTGGTGGCCGGCCAGGTCCACGGCGGCCTGGCCCAGGGCATCGCCCAGGCGCTCTGGGAGCACCTGGTCTTCGGGCCGGACGGCCAGCTGCTGACCGGCTCGCTGATGGACTACGCGCTGCCCCACGCCGACGACCTGCCGGCCTTCACCGTCGCCGAGACGGTGACGCCCAGCCCGATCAACCCGCTCGGGGCCAAGGGCATCGGCGAGGCGGCCACCATCGGCTCGACGCCGGCCGTGGTCAACGCGGTGGTGGACGCGCTGGCGCCCTTCGGGGTGCGCCACCTGGACATGCCGCTCACCCCCGAGCGCGTCTGGCGCGCGCTGCAGTCGGGCGCTCGCGGCTGAGCCCGGGCGCCCGGTGATCGTCGAGGCGCTGGCGGAGTTCGCCTGGCGCCTGGGCCACTGGGCGTACCTGCTGATCTTCCTGGCCGCCATGCTGGAGACCTCGCTGTTCGTCGGGCTGGTGGTGCCCGGCGACACCGTGGCCATCCTGGCCGGCGTGCTGGTCTCGGCCGAGGTCCTCGACATGCCGGAGACGCTCACCGTCGCCTTCGCCGGCGCCGTGGTCGGCGACAGCATCGGCTACGAGCTCGGCCGACACCTGGGTCGGCCGTGGCTGCTGCGCCACGGGCACCGCTTCGGGTTCCACCGGCGCGTGTTCGCACGCCTGGAGCGCCTCTTCGCGCGGCACGGCGGCAAGGCCATCGTGATCGCCCGCTTCATCGGGTTCGTGCGCGCGCTGGCGCCGTTCGTGGCCGGCTCCTCCCGCATGCCCTACCGCTGGTTCCTGCTCTTCAACCTGGTCGGGGCCGCACTCTGGGCGGTGGCCTACGTCTCGCTCGGCTATCTCGTCGGCGAGTCCTGGCGGGTCGCCGAGCGGTGGGTCGGCCGCGTCGGGGTGGTGGCGGCGGTCGTGGTCGTCACGCTCGCGGTCCTCACGCTCCGCCGGTGGAGCCGCCGGCGGGCGGACGCCCGGTGACCGCCCCTGCGCGCCCGTCGCCGCTGGCGGGGCCGGGGACGGCGCGCGTAGGATAGGGCGTGCGCACGGCGGTCATCGCGCCGACCTTCGAGGCCTGGCAGGCGGCGGCGCGCCGGCTGCTGCGCGAGGCGGTGCCGCCGGGCGAGGTCGTATGG
>DATLZL010000230.1:0-7485 GCA_035574035.1 Binatia bacterium
TGCCCTTAAAGATTAATCAGCTGCGCCACCCGCTCCCGGTGGTACGTCGCGTCCCCGAAGGCGAACTCGGAAAACTTCGCGCGCTTGAAGTAGAGGTGCAGGTCGTGCTCCCAGGTGAAGCCGATGCCGCCGTGGAGCTGGATGCCGGCGCCGGCCACCCGCCGGTAGGCGTCCGAGGCGTAGGCCTTGGCCATCGAGGCGGCGAGCGTCGACTCCGGCACGCGCTCGTCCACCGCCCACGCCGCGTAGTACGTGAGGGACTTGGCGTTCTCGACGTCGACGAGCATGTCGGCGGCCCGGTGCTTGACCGCCTGGTAGGCGCCGATCGGCCGGCCGAACGCCACCCGGATCTTGGCGTACTCGGTGGTCATCTCGAGAACCTTCTGGGCGCCGCCGCACATCTCGGCGCAGAGCGCGACCGTCGCCCGCTCGATGACGCGGGCCAGCGGGGCCCAGCCGCCGTGCTCGGGGCCCAGCAGCGCCGAGGCCGGGACCCGCACGTCGCGCAGGCGGACCTCGCACTGCTTGCGGGTCTGGTCCATCGTCGGCAGCAGCCGCGGCTCGAGCCCCGGCGTGCCGCGCTCGACCAGGAACAGCGAGAGCGCCTGCTCGGCTGGCCGCCCCTCGGCGGTGCGCGCCACGACCACAGTCGCGTCGGCCAGGTGGGCATCGAGAACGAAGAGCTTGGTGCCGGAGAGGACCCAGCCGTCGCCGGCCCGGCGGGCGGTGGCGCTCACCCCCTCGGCGTCCCAGCGGGCGTTCGGCTCGGTCCAGGCCAGCGCGGCCCGGGCCTCGCCACCGGCGATCTTCGGGAGCCACGTCTTCTTCTGCTCGGGCGAGCCGGCCTCGAGGATGGCGAGGCCCCCCAGCAGGACGGTGGAGAAGAACGGCCCCGGCATGACCACCCGCCCCATCTCCTCCATCAAGACCGTGAGGTCCACGAAGCCGAGCCCGCTGCCCCCGTACTCCTCCGGGTAGATCAGGCCCAGCCACCCCTGCTCAGCCAGCTTGGCCCAGAACTCGTCGGTCGTCCCCGCCGGCTCCTCCATGCGCTGGCGGACGAACGCCGACGGGCACTCGTTCTCGAAGAACTTGCGGGCGGTGGCGCGGAGCAGTTCCTGCTCTTCGCTGAAGCCGAAGTCCATGTCGGGTTCCCTACCCCTTCGGCAGGCCGAGAATGCGCTCGCCGATGATGTTCTTCTGGACCTCCGTGGTGCCGCCCTCGATGGAGTTGGCGCGCGAGCGGAGGAACGTGTACTGCCAGAGGCCGCCCTCGACCGCCCAGTCCGAGCCGCGCGTCAGCTGGCTGTAGGGGCCCTGCAGTTCCATGGCCACCTCCTGCAGCCGCTGGTGGGCGTCGACCCAGATCATCTTGCCGGTGGAGGCCTCCGGCCCCGGCATCTCGCCCTTGAGCAGGCGCGTGAGCCCGCGGGCGCCGGTGTACTTGAGGCACTCGGTCTCGATCCAAAGCTGGGCGATCTTCTGCCGCATCACGGGGTCGCGGGTGGGGTCGCGGCCGTCCTTGGCCATGCGGCGGGCGAGCTCGATCAGCCCTTCGAGCGCGATGCGCAGGCGGACCTGCAGGCCGAAGCCCAGGGCCAGGCGCTCGTACATGAGCGTCGTCAGCCCGACCTGCCAGCCGTTGTTGACTCCGCCCAGGACCTGCGACTCGTGCACCCGGACGTTGTCGAAGAAGACCTCGTTGAACTCCGGATCGCCGGTGATCTGCCGGAGCGGCTTGACCGTGACACCGGGTAGGTGCATGTCGAGCAGGAAGTAGGTGATGCCCTTGTGCTTGGGGGCGTCGGGGTCGGTGCGGGCCAGCAGCATCATCCAGTCGGCGATGTGGGCCAGCGAGGTCCACACCTTCTGCCCGTTGACGACGTAGTACTCGCCGTCCTTCACCGCCCGGGTCTGCAGCGCGGCCAGGTCGGAGCCCGCGTTGGGCTCCGAGTAACCCTGGCACCAGATCTCCTCGCAGGACAGGATGCGCGAGAGGTAGCGCTTCTTCTGCTCCTCGGTGCCGTAGGCGATGATGGTGGGCCCGGCCATGCCCACGCCCAGGATGTTGAGGATGGGCGGCGCCTTGGCCAGCGCCATCTCCTCGTGGACGATCAGCTCCTCCACCACGGTGAGCCCGCGGCCGCCGTACTCCCGCGGCCAGGTGAGCCCGATGAAGCCCGCCTCGTGGAGGCGCCGCTGCCAGTCGCGGAGGAACTCGTAGGCCTCGGGGCGGGGCACGTCGGCGCTGGCCGCCAGCCGCCGCGTCCACTCGCGGGGCATGTTCTCGGCCAGCCAGGTGCGGACGCGCTGGCGAAACGCCTCCTGCTCGGGCGTGAGCGAAAAGTCCACGGTGTCCTCCGAAGGACGGAGACGCAGACGATGAACCGCGGTTCATTCTGGGACCCGGGTCCCGGCAAGTCAAGCGCTATACTGCCGCCCGTGATCACCGTGAACCGCGCGCGGCTGGAGGCGCGGCTCGAGGCGCTGGCGCGCTTCGGAGCCCTGCCCGGGGGCGGTGTGACCCGCCCGTGCTGGAGTCCGGCCCACGAGCAGGCCCGCGCCTGGCTGCTGGGCGAGATGCGCGCGGCCGGTCTCCACACCTGGGTCGATCCCGCCGGCAACACGTTCGGCGCCCTGGGTGCCGACGGGCTCGATCCCACCCGGCCGCTGGTCCTGACCGGCTCGCACATCGACACCGTCCCCGAAGGCGGCGTGCTCGACGGCGCGCTCGGCGTCGTGGCCGGTTTCGAGTGCCTCGAGACCATCCGGGAGCGCGGCGTCGCTCACGGCCGGCCGCTGGCGGTGGCGGCCTGGAGCGACGAGGAGGGCCGGTACGGCAGTCTCTTCGGCTCGCGGGCCTTCACCGGAGCCCTGGACCGCGCGCGCATCCCCGCCCTGGCCGCCGCCGACGGCGAGCGGCTGGTCGACGCCATGGCCCGGGCGGGGTTCGACGCGCTCCGGGCGCCGGAGGCCCAGGCCCCGCCGGGGTCGGTCGCCGCCTACGTCGAGCTGCACATCGAGCAGGGGCCGCGGCTGGAGGAGGCTGGCGTGCAGATCGGGGTGGTGGAAGCGATCGTGGGCGTGCGGCGCTACCGGGTGACTGTCCGGGGTCAGGCCGACCACGCCGGGACCACGCCGATGGAGCGGCGGCGCGACGCCTTCCTGGCCGCCGCCGACTACGCGCTGCGCTGCCGGGGCCGGCTGGAGGCGGCCGGCAGCCCGCGCAGCGTGATGAACATCGGCGTCGTCCGCGTCCACCCCGGCGTGAGCAACATCGTCCCCGGCCGGGCCGAGATGGTCCACGAGATGCGGGACCCCGACCCGGCGGCCCTGGAGCGGCTCGGCGCCGAGTTCGCCCGGGTGGCGGCCGCGGTGGCGCAGGAGCGCGGCGTCGCGGTCGACCTCGACCTGATCTCCGCGACCGAGCCGGCCACCGCCTCGCCGCGCGTGCTCGCCCTCATCGAGCAGGCCTGCCGCACGCTCGGCCTCACCTGGCAGCGCCTGTACTCGGCGGCCGGCCACGACGCCCAGAACCTGGCCCGGATCGCCCCGATGGGGATGATCTTCATCCCCTCCAAGGGCGGCCGCAGCCACCGCGTCGACGAGGCCAGCGACGGTGACGCCATCGAGCGCGGCGCCAACGTCCTGCTCCACACCCTGCTGGCGCTGGCCGGATCCCCGGCGGCCGACCGGCCCGCCTGAGCCCGCGCGCGGTTGCGGGCCGGCCCCGGGAGGGGTAACGTCGGGGCTTGTGAAGTTCGGAGCAAGCATCCGACCGCGGTCGCCCGCGCTCCTCCTTGCCGCGCTCGCGCTGGGCGGCTGCGCCTGGGACGTCCCCCATTCCACCCTGCAAGCCCGGTCCGATCTCGCGCGCGAGATCCTGGGCCTCTACGCGCTGATTACGTGGGCGGCGATCGGCATCGCGACGGTCGTCTGCGTGGTGCTGGCCTGGGTGCTGCTCCGCTACCGCGGCCGGCCCGGGGCGCCGGTGCCCCGCCAGACCCGCGGCCACACCGCGCTCGAGATCGGCTGGACGCTGGCGCCGGCGCTCGTGCTGCTCGTGATCGCCGTGCCCACCATCCAGGTGGTGTTCCGCACTCAGGGCGCCGCCACCCCGGGCGCGCTCGAGGTGGTCGTCCGCGGCTGGCAGTGGTGGTGGGAGTTCCGCTATCCCGAGCTCGGCGTCGTCACCGCCAACGAGCTCCACCTGCCGGCCGGCCGGCCGGCGGTCCTGCGGCTCGAGGGCACCGACGTCATCCACTCGTTCTGGGTGCCGCAGCTGGGGGGCAAGCGCGATGTCATCCCGGGCCGGACGAACCAGATCACGCTGACGCCCGACACACCGGGGGTGTACCCGGGACAGTGCGCCGAGTTCTGCGGCGCCTCCCACGCGAACATGCGGATGCTCGTGGTGGTCCACCCTCCCGGGGACTTCGAGCGCTGGGTCGCCGGCCAGCGGGCGCCGGCCCGCGAGCCCGCCGGCGAGGCGGCCGCCGGCAAGGCCGTCTACACGCGCTCGGCCTGCGTCGGCTGCCACACGATCCGCGGTGTGTCGGCCGGCGTCGTGGGCCCGGACCTCACGCACTTCGGCAGCCGGCGGACGGTGGGCGCGGGGCTCCTGCCCGCCACCCTGGACAACGTCGCCGCCTGGGTGCGGGACCCGGAGGCGATCAAGCCGGGGGTGAAGATGCCGGCCCTCGGTCTCACCGAGGCCGAGGCCCGGGCCCTGGCCGCCTACCTGCTGAGCCTCGAGTGATGGCCACCCACCAGGCCGCGCTGCGGGCCACGACCGTCGAGCCGCACGCCCCCGCCGCCACCGGCGTGTGGAGCTGGGTGACCACCGTCGACCACAAGCGCGTCGGCATCCTCTACGGCGTCAGCGCGTTCGCGTTCTTCCTGATCGGCGGGATCGAGGCGCTGCTGATCCGCGCCCAGCTGGCGCGGCCGGGCCTGGAAGTGGTGAGCGCGCAGACGTACAACGCGCTCTTCACCATGCACGGCACCACGATGATCTTCCTGGCCATCATGCCGTTCAGCGCGGCCTTCTTCAATTATCTGGTGCCGCTGATGATCGGCGCCCGGGACGTCGCCTTCCCCCGGCTCAACGCGCTGTCGTTCTGGATCTTCCTGGCCGGCGGCCTGCTGCTGAACGCCAGCTTCCTGGCCGGCGCGCCGCCCGACGCCGGGTGGTTCGGCTACGCCAACCTGACCTCGCGGGCCTTCTCCCCCGGCCTGGCCGTCGACTTCTGGCTGCTGAGCCTGCAGGTGCTGGGCGCCTCATCCATCCTGGCCGCGGTCAACTTCGTGGTGACGATCCTGAACCTCAGAGCGCCGGGCCTGAGCCTGATGCGGATGCCGGTGTTCGTCTGGATGACGCTGGTGGTGCAGTTCCTGATCCTGCTGTCGTTCCCGTTCATCACGGTGGCGCTGATCTTCCTCATGTTCGACCGGTTCTTCGGCACCCACTTCTACAATGTCGCCGCCGGCGCCGACCTGCACCTCTGGCAGCACCTGTTCTGGGCCTTCGGCCACCCGGAGGTCTACATCCTCATCCTGCCGGCCTTCGGTATCGTGTCCGAGGTCCTGCCCACCTTCGCCCGCAAGCCGCTCTTCGGAGCGCCGGTGGTGATCTACTCCGGCGTGCTGATCGGCTGGTTCGGCTACTGGGTGTGGGGCCACCACATGTTCGCGGCCGGCATGGGGCCGGTGGCCGACGCCGCGTTCTCCATCGCCACCATGGTCATCGCCATCCCGACCGGGGTGAAGATCTTCAACTGGCTGGCCACGCTCTGGGGCGGATCCATCCGCGTCACGACCGCGCTGCTGCACGCGGTGGGCCTCATCGGCCTGTTCACGATCGGTGGGCTCAGCGGCATCATGCACGCATCGCCGCCGGTGGACCTGCAGCAGACCGACTCGTACTTCGTCGTCGCCCACCTGCACTACGTGCTCATCGGCGGCAGCCTCTTCGGCCTGCTGGCCGGCGCCTACTACTGGTGGCCCAAGATCACCGGGCGCCTGCTGGACGAGCGCCTGGGCCGGGTCCAGTTCTGGCTCCTGTTCGTGGCCTTCAACCTGACCTTCTTTCCCCAGCACTACCTGGGGGCGGTCGGCATGCCCCGCCGCGTCTACACCTACCCGGCCGGCGTGGGCTGGGAGCTGTGGAACCTGGTCTCCTCGATCGGCGCCTTCGGGATCGGGCTGGCCATCCTCCTGTTCGCGGTCAATGCCGTCCGCAGCCTGCGCCGCCCGGCCACGGCGCCGGGCGATCCCTGGGACGGCCGGACCCTGGAGTGGCGGACCTCGTCTCCACCGCCGCCCCACAACTTCGACGCGATCCCCCCGATTTTCGGCCGGGACAGCTTCTGGCGGGAAAAGTACGGTCCCCGCCGCGGTCCGCTCGCCCCGCCGCCGGCCGAGCACGGCCTGCACCTGCCGGCGCCCTCGCTCTGGCCGCCGCTGCTGGCCCTGGGCATCGGCGTGGCGGTGGGCGGGGCCCTGATCCACGTCGCCGTGGTCGTGCTCGGCGCCCTGGTGGCGGTCTACGCCGCCTTCCGCTTCGCGCTGGAGCACCACCGTGACCCCGCCCACGAGCACCAGGTGGGCGGCCTGGGGGTCGACCATCGCAAGCTGGCCATGTGGGCGTTCATCGGCTCGGAGTGCCTGTTCTTCGGCAGCCTGATCGCCACCTACATGGCCTACCGGGGCGCCAGCGTGGTGGGCCCGCACCCCCACGAGATCCTCGACATCCCGATCACCACCATCAGCACCTTCGACCTGCTGATGTCCTCGCTGCTGATGGTGCTCGCGCTGGCCGCCGTGCAGCGGGGCGACCGCTTCCAGTCCCGGCTCTGGCTCGGCGGCACCGCCCTTTTCGGCCTGATCTTCCTGGGTTTCCAGGCCTACGAGTTCACCACCTTCGTGCACGAGGGGCTGACGCTCCAGCGCAACCTGTTCGGCTCGACGTTCTTCGTGCTGACCGGGTTCCACGGGGCCCACGTGGCGCTCGGGGTGGCGTGGCTGCTGTCCCTGCTGGTCCTCGACCTGCGCGGCCGCCTGGACGTCCGCGACAGCATCAAGGTCGAGATCGCCGGCCTCTACTGGCACTTCGTGGACATCGTCTGGATCGTGATCTTCACGCTGGTCTACCTGGTGCCCTGATGACTGAAGGTCGACCCCACGCCTCCGTGGCCACCTACCTCAAGGTGGCCGCCATCCTGGCGATCATCACCGCCCTCGAATTCGGCGTGATCTACATCCGCCGGCTGGCACCGATCATCGTGCCGCTGCTGCTGGTCATGTCGGCGGCCAAGTTCGCCCTGGTGGCGCTCTTCTTCATGCACCTGCGCTACGAGGGGCGCGGCGTCACCACCCTGTTCGTCGGCCCGCTGCTCATCGCGGTGGGCTTCGTCGTCGCGATGCTGACGCTGCCCGGGGCCTTTCTGCTCTTCGCCCGGTGAGGGCCGACCGACGATGATCCAC
>DATLZL010000231.1:0-3838 GCA_035574035.1 Binatia bacterium
GGCGCCGGCCCGGCCGCTGCACCCCCGCCCGCCTCGGGGCCGGTCTGCGGGTCCTGTCGTCGGACACCGCCGCCGTGGGACTGGGCGCGCGCCGCCGGCCTCTACACGGGCGCGCTGCGCGAGGCGCTGCACGCCTTCAAGTTCGGCGGCCGCCCTGCCCTGGCCGGTCCGCTGGCCGAGCTGGTCTTCGAACAGTGCGGAGCCGAGCTGCCGGCGACGATCGACGCCCTCGTCCCGGTCCCGCTCGGCCGCGACCGCGAGCGCGAGCGCGGCTTCAACCAGGCCGCGCTCGTCGCCGAGCGCCTGGCCCGACGTCTGAAGCGCCCGGTCCGCCCGGGTTGGCTCCGCCGGATCCGGGCCACCCCGCCGCAGAGCGACCTCGGTGCCGACGCTCGCCGGGCCAACGTCCGCGGCGCCTTCGCCGCCTCGGCGCGGGTCGCCGGGCGCGCCCTGGTGCTGGTCGACGACGTCCTCACCACCGGCGCCACCGCGGCCGAGTGTGCGCGGGTGCTCAAGGCGGCCGGCGCACGGGTGGTGGGGGTGCTCACGGTGGCCCGGGTCCCGTGAGACCGTCCCCGAGGGTATAATTCGTGCCGAGAACGCCCGGAGCCCCTCGAAGGAGAGCCCTTCCATGAGCATTCGAGTCGGCGTCAACGGCTTCGGCCGCATCGGCCGTGTCTTCTTCCGCACCGCGCTCGACGACCGCGACATCGAAGTGGTCGGCGTCAACGACCTGGCCGATGCCAAGACGCTGGCCCACCTGCTCAAGCACGATTCCGTCCACGGTCCGCTGCCGGCCGACGTGAGCGCCAAGGACGGCGCCATCTTCGTCAACGGACGCGAGATCCGGGTGACGGCCCTGAAGGATCCGGCCAGCCTGCCCTGGAAGGAGCTGGGGGTCGATGTCGTCGTGGAATCCACCGGCGTCTTCCGCGACACCGCCACCGCCTCCAAGCACATCCAGGCCGGCGCCAAGAAGGTCGTCATCACCGCCCCGGCCAAGGACCCGGACGTAACGATCGTGCTCGGGGTGAACGAGGACGCGTACGACGGCCGGCGCCACCGCATCATCTCCAACGCGTCCTGCACGACGAACTGCCTGGCCACGACCGTCAAGGTGCTGGACGACCGGTTCGGCGTTCGCCGCGGGTTCGCCTCCACCGTGCACTCGTACACCAACGACCAGCCCGTCCATGACTTCCCGCACAAGGACCTCCGGCGGGCCCGTGCCGCCGCGCTCAGCATGATCCCGACCACGACCGGCGCCGCCACCGCGGTCGGCCTGGTGCTTCCCAAGCTCAAGGGCAAGCTGGACGGCCTGGCGATCCGGGTGCCGACCGCCAACGTCTCGGTGGTGGACCTGGTGGCCGAGCTGGAGAAGCCGGCCAGCGTGGAGGCCGTCAACGAGGCGTTCCGGGAGGCGGCGGCCGGCCGCCTGCGCGGCATCCTGGACGCCACCGACGAGGAGCTGGTCTCGGTCGACTTCAACGGGAACCCGCACTCCTCGATCGTGGACCTGCCCTCGACGGCGCTGATCGACGGGGGTCTGGTCAAGGTCCTGGCTTGGTACGACAACGAGTACGGCTACTCGTGCCGGGTGCGGGACCTGATCCGCTTCATCGGCCGGAGCATCTGAGCCGGCGTCGTTGGCGAAGCTGACGATCGCCCAGGTGCCCCTGGCCGGCCGGCGCGTGTTCGTCCGCGCCGACCTCAACGTGCCGCTGGAGGGTGACACCGTCGCCGACGACACCCGCCTGCGGGCCGTGCTCCCGACGCTGCAGCACGCGCTCGAGGCCGGCGCCGCCGTCGTCCTCGCCTCTCACCTGGGCCGACCCAAGGGCAAGCCTGACCCCCGGCTTTCCCTGGCGCCCGTCGCCCGCCGGCTCGAGCAGCTGCTGGGCCGGCCGGTCCGGCTGGCGCCGGACTGCGTCGGCCCGGAGGTCGAGGGACTGGCCAAGGCGCTCCAGCCCGGCGAGATCCTCCTGCTGGAGAACCTGCGGTTTCACCCGGAGGAGGAGGCCAACGACGAGGGGTTCGCCCGCGCGCTGGCCGCCCTGGCCGACTGCTACGTCAACGACGCCTTCGCCGCCGCCCACCGCGCCCACGCCTCCATCGAGGCCATCACGCGCTTCCTCCAGCCGGCCGCCGCCGGCCTGCTGATGCAGCGCGAGCTGGCGGCGCTCACGCGCATCCTGGAATCGCCCGAGCGGCCCCTGGTGGCCATCCTGGGCGGCGCCAAGGTGTCGGACAAGGTGGCCCTGGTGGAGCACTTGCTGGCGCGGGTCGACTCGCTCATCATCGGCGGCGGCATGGCCTTCACGTTCCTGCGGTCGCTCGGTCACGACGTGGGCCGCTCGGTGGTCGAGGCCGATCGCGTCGAGACGGCCCGGCGCGTGCTCGACCACGCCCGGCGCCGCGGGATCCCGGTGCTGCTGCCGGTGGACGCCGTGGTCGCCGAGGGCCCGGACAGCGCGGCCGGGCGCTCGGTGACGGTGCGGGAGATCCCCGCCGCCCAGATGGGGCTGGACATCGGCCCGCTGACCGTCGAGCGGTTCACGGCCGCGCTCAAGCCGGCCCGGACGATCGTCTGGAACGGTCCCATGGGCGTGTTCGAGCGGCCGCCCTTCGCCGCCGGCACCCTGGCCGTGGCCCGAGCGGTCGCCGACAGCCCGGCGTTCTCCGTCGTCGGCGGCGGCGACACGGTGGCCGCCGTCAACCAGGCCGGCGTCGCCGATCGCATCGGCTACCTCTCCACGGCCGGCGGCGCCTTTCTGGAGTTCCTGGAGGGGCGGACGCTGCCCGGCGTGGCCGCCTTGACCGAGGCGCCTTGACGCCGGCTTTCGGGGAGATGCGGTGATGCGCACGCCGCTCTGCATCGGCAACTGGAAGATGCACGGCACCCTGGCCGAGGCCCGCGCCCTGGCCGCCGCGCTGCGCGACGGGCTCAAGCGTCCCCGCGGCGTCGAGGTGGTGGTGTGCCCGCCGTTCACCGCGCTCACGACCGTGGCCGAGATCCTCGGCGGCGGCCCCATCCGCCTCGGGGCCCAGAACTGCCACTGGGCCCCGTCGGGCGCCTACACCGGGGAGATCGCACCACCGATGCTGGCCGAGATCGGCTGTCGCTACGTCTTGATCGGGCACTCCGAGCGCCGGCGTGAGATGGGCGAGACGGACGAGCAGATCAATCGCAAGGTGCAGGCCGTGCTCGGCCACGGTCTCACGCCGGTGGTCTGCGTGGGCGAGACGGCCGACGAGCGGCGTCAGGGCCTGACCTTCACCACCGTCGAGGGCCAGCTGCGGGCGGCGCTGGCCGGGCTCGGGGTGGAGGAGATCGCCCGCACCCTGCTCGCCTACGAGCCGGTGTGGGCCATCGGCACCGGCGTCAATGCCACCCCGGCCCAGGCGGCCGAGGTTCACGGCTACCTTCGGGGGCTCCTGTCCGAGCTGACCTCCAAGGAGGTGGCGGGGACGATCCGGATCCTCTACGGGGGCAGCGTCAAGGCCGACAACGCCGACGCCCTGGCCGCCGAGCCCGAGATCGACGGGGTGCTGGTGGGCGGCGCCAGCCTGCAAGCCCCCGGGTTCATCACCATCGCCCGCAAGACCGCCCGCGCGGGCGCGACCGGGAAAGGGGATTGATGTTCACGGTGCTCGTCGTCGTCCACGTGTTCTTCTGCCTGGCCATCATCGGCGTCGTCCTGCTGCAGTCCGGCAAGGGCGCCGACATCGGGTCGGCCTTCGGCGGAGCCGGGAGCCAGGCCGTCTTCGGCTCGATGGGAACGCCCACGATCCTCACCAAGCTCACGGCCGGGATCGCGGTGGCGTTCGTCATCACCTC
>DATLZL010000232.1:0-4875 GCA_035574035.1 Binatia bacterium
GGCGGCGATGATCTTGACGTCCACCGTCATGCCCAGCCGGAGCGCCTCGCCGCCCTCGCCGACCTCGATCTTGGTCTCCAGCACCTTCATGTCCTGGATCTTCGTGGGGCTGTCGGGCCGGACCTTGCGCTTGCCGACCGACTGGCCGATCTCGGTGATGCGGCCCCGGAAGACACGGCCGGGGAAAGCGTCGGCGGTGATCTCGGCCGGCAGGCCCAGGTCGAGCTTGCCGACGTCGGTCTCGTCCACCTCGGCCCGCACCATGACCTTGCCCTCGGCAGCCAGGATCATCAGCGGAATGCCGATGTCCACCGCCGTGCCGGGCTCGACGAGCCGGTAGGTCACGCGCCCGTCCACGGTGCTCTCCACGACGGTGCTCCTGAGCAGGGCGTCGGCGTGCTCGAGTTCGGCCTGGGCCTGGGCGACGGCGGCCCGCACCCGCGCCAGGTCGGCCTCGGCCTCCCGCACCTGGGCCAGCGCGGTGGCGACCGTCTCGGGCTTGGGGCCGGCCAGCAGGAGGTCGAGCGCCTCCTCGGCCGCCCGCACCTGGGCCTGCCGCACCTGGGCCTCGGTGGCTGCCGCCTCGTACTGGGCCTGGGCGATGAGCCCCCGCTGGTAGAGCTCGAGGGCCCGCACGCGCTCCCGGTCGGCGTTCTCCCACCGGCGGCGGGCCTGGTCCAGCTCCGCCCGCGCCTGCTCGACCTCCTGGGGTCGCGCCCCGCTCTTGACCTCGTTGAGCCGGGCCCGCGCGGCCTCCACGGCCCGCTCCGCCCGCCGCACGTCGGCCCGGGCGGTGGCCAGCCGGGCTTCCGCCAGGCGCCGCTGAGCCCTGAACTCGTCGTCGTCGAACAGGACGATCGGTTGTCCGACGCGGACGGGATCGCCCTCCCTGGCCAGCACCGCGCGCACCCGGCCGGGCACCTTGTTGGCCAGCACGACCTCGGTGACGGGCTCCACGCGGCCGGTGGCCACGACGATCTGGCTGATGGTGCCGCGGCCGACGGTGACCGTCCGGGCCGGGCCGGCCAGCCCCGCCCAGGGCCGGCGCAGGCCAGGCTGGCCCAGCGTCCCCCAGGCGATGACGGCCAGGAGGACGAGCACGACCGTCAGCCCCCAGCCGCGGTGCTTCATCCCACCATCCGGCCGTCTTCGAGGTCGACCAGCACGTCCAGGTACGGCGTCACGCGAGGGTCGTGCGTGACCACCACCACGGTGCAGCCGGCCACCCGCGCGGCCTGGTGGAGCAGTTCCATCACCTGCCGGCCGTTCGTCCAGTCCAGGCTGGCGGTCGGCTCGTCGGCCAGGATCAGCGGGGGCCGGCCGGCCAGGGCGCGTGCGATCGCGACGCGCTGCTTTTCGCCGCCCGAGAGGTCCCGGGGCAGCGCGCGCGCCCGGTGGGCCAGGCCGACGCTGTCGAGCAGGCGGAGCGCCTCGGCCCGCGCCGCCCGGGGCGGGAACCCCTTGAGGGCCAGCGCCACCTCGACGTTCTCGGCCGCGGTGAGGGCGGCGAAGAGGTTGAAGGTCTGGAAGACGAAGCCGATGTACCGGCGGCGGACGAGGGGCAGGCGCCGCTCGTCCAGCCCCACGATGTCCTCGCCGCAGATCGCGATGGCACCGCTGGTCGGCCGCAGGATGCCGCCCAGCATGGAGAGCAGGGTGGTCTTGCCGCTGCCGGAGGGGCCCATGATCCCGACCACCTGGCCCGCTTCGGCGGCCACGCTCACGTCCTGCACGGCGACGACCTCGCTCGACCCCTGGCGGTAGACCTTGGTCAGCCGGTGGGCGCTCAGCGTTCTCACGCCCGGAACACCACCAGCGGGTCCACGTTGACCGCCCGCCGCACGGAGATGACCGACGCCCCCAGGCACATGGCGACCGTGACCACCAGCACCGTCCCCAGCAGCCAGGCCGGCACCACCATGACCAGCCCCGTGGCGTCGATGGTGCGGGAGACCAGCAGGGTGACGGCCACCCCGAAAACGTACCCGAGCGCGGCGTGGATGGCCGCCTGTCGCAGCACGATGGCATAGATGTCGCGGTTGGTGGCGCCCATCGCCTTGAGGGTCCCGTACTCGCGCAGGTGCTCGATGGTCGAGGTGTAGATGGTCTGGCCGACGATCATCATGCCCACGACCACGCCCATGAGGACCGTGAGGCCGAACCCCATGCCCAGCCCGGTCTCGACCGTCCAGTACATCCGGGTCTTCAGGCTGTACTGCTCCTTCGTGTAGACGTCGACATGGGGGATCCGGCGCAGCCGGCTGACGACCTCGTGCGGGTCGTGGCCGGGCGCCACGCGGGCCACGATGAAGACCGTCTGCTCCCGCAGCCACGGGATGATCTGCTGCGCGGTCCGGTACGACGTGAAGATGTAGGGGGCGGTGGTGAGCCCGCGGACCCCCCGGCTGATCCCCACCACCTTGACCCGCGTCTCGACGATCTCGAGCAGGTCGCCCACGCGCAGCGGCCCGAGTTTCCGGAAGGCGGACTCGTCCACGATGACCGCCGGGCCGGCCTTGAGGGCCTGGACGGAGCCCTCGACGAGTTCCCACGGCCCGCCCACGCCGGTGTCGGGGTTGAAGCCGACCAGCTCGATGTTCTCGGCGCCGCCGTTCTTCAGCCGCATGCCGGCCCAACCCAGGATCATGAGGTCGGCCCACGCCACGCCCGGCACCTCCTTGACCTTGTTGAGCCGGGCCTCGGTGAACCCCTGCGGGAAGTCGAAGTTGGCCGAGTTCTTCGAGGTGATCCAGATGTCGACGTCGGTGTTGTCGATGATGATCGAGGCGTTCTGCATGAACCCGAGGTAGATGCCGAACTGCGAGAAGATCAGCACCACCGAGAACGTCACCCCGACCACCGTGATGAGGAACCGGACGCGGTCGTGGAGGAGGTTCTTCCGGGCGATGTCGACCATCGGCCTGTCCCCACACTAGCAGAGCCGCCCGGCGGGCCGGAAAGCCCTTGACGTCGGCGACCGGCGCCAGGCGCCCGGGAGGCACACCGCGTTCGCGGTCTACGGCAGCCTGGTCCCCTTCGACTTCCACCCCCGGCCGCTGGCCGAGGTCTGGCGGCAGTTCCAGGCCATCCGGACGGCGCCGGTGGGCGTCCACTCGCGCGCCGACTGGGCCGCCAACGTCCTGCTGTTCGTGCCCCTCGCCTACCTCTGGTGCGCGGCGCTCTGGCCCCGCCACCGGTGGGCGCAGGGTGCGGTGGCGGTCACCGTGTGGGCGGCCGCCGTCGTCCTGAGCGCGACGATCGAATTCACCCAGTCGTTCCTGCCGTCCCGCAGCGTGTCGCTCAACGACATCGTGGCCGAAGGGTGCGGTGCTGCCCTCGGGGTCGTCGCCCACGCCCTGACCGGACCGCGGCTGGTCGCCTGGCTGCGGGCCTGGGGCACCGCGAGCACGGTGCCGGCGCTGGCCCGCCCCGCGCTCGGGCTCTACCTGGCCGGCCTGCTCTTCTTCGGGCTCCTGCCGCTCGACCTGAGCCTGAGCCCGGCCGCGCTCTACGGGAAGTTCGCCGCCGGGCGGGTCGTCCTCTGGCCGCTGCCGCCCCTGCGCGGACCGCTCGGGCCGGCCCTGACCGACGTGCTGACCGACGTGGCGGTCTGGGTCCCGGCCGGGCTGCTGTGGCGGCTCTCCGGTCCGAGCGGCGTGCTCCCGTGGCTCGGGTGCGTGGCGGCGGCGCTCGGCATCGAGGCCTTTCAGCTGCTCGTCTGGAGCCGGGTGGTGGACCTGTCGGACGTGACGCTGGCCGCGGTGGGCAGCGCCGCCGGGGTCTGGCTGGCCGGCCGGGCCTGCCGGTCGCGGGCCGAGGCCGGGGTACCGGAAGCTGGGGGCCCAGGGCTGGCCGGCACGGGCAACGCCGTCCCGGTCGGACCCGCGGCCGGCCTGACTGGTTCGGCCGGTGGGCGGGGCGCCTGGCGACCGGCGCTGGCCGGGGCCGTGGGGTTCGTCCTCTGGCTCGGGGTCGTGGTCGCGGTGCTCTGGCAGCCCTTCGACTTCACCGCCGACTGCGCCTGGCTCTACGAGCGCGCGCGACATCTGAGCCTGGTACCGTTCCGGGCCTACTATTTCAGCAGCGAGCTGCGAACGGTCACGGAGTTCTTCCGCAAGACGCTGCTGTTCCTGCCGCTCGGCGCGGCCGCCGCCCTGGGGTACGCGCTCGTTCGGGCCGTGGCGACGCGGCTTTCTCGCGCCGACCCGGGTCCGGGCGTGGCTGCCTGACGCCGCCGGCCCCGGGCGACCGGCGGTCAGGCCGGCCCCGGTGGTGCCCGGTTGCCGGGTCGCTGTCAGAAAACTTGCCAGGCGAACGCGGACGGCCCTGTTCGCCCTTGACTTGGCCGGGGTGCCGCGCGAAGGTGGCTCGGCCGTGGCAAGGCCAGCAGTGCACGCGGTGTTTGCCGTCCCCTCGCTGACCGACGCTGGACGCTTCGCGTTGCTGGTGGTCCAGCTCGGCCTGCTTCTGCTCGTCCTGCGGCAGTTCCAGATCGAGAGCGCTGCGTTCCTCCGCGTCGCCGCGCTGGCCTTCGCCGGCTTCGTCGTGATATGCCAGGCCGGTCCGACACTGTCAGTGGGGGAACGCCGGTGGCGCCGGCCTCGCGGGCCGGCGGTCCGTTTCGCCGTCTCTTGCCGGCCACCTCGGGTGTGGCATGGCAACTGCTTGCGGGCCCGGATATGAGACACGATTCGACTCCTGCGAAGTCCGTCCACCACGGCCAGCGGCCCGCCAGCCGCGTGTCGAGCCGCCCGATGAGAGGATGGTGGGCGTTCGGGATGGTCTTCGCCGTCGCGGTGGTGCCGGCCGCCGCCGGGAGCTCGGGCCCGCCGAGCGCTCTGCCTTCTGCCGCGGTGGTCGCGGCCGCCAGCCCCG
>DATLZL010000233.1:0-5361 GCA_035574035.1 Binatia bacterium
CGCGCTGCTCGCGTCCGGGTGGACCCATCCGGTGGCCCTGGTCGTCGGCCTCACCGTCGTCCCCGCCGCCGTGGTCGTGCAGGGGCTGCGCCTGGCCCGGGCCGCCGCCCAGGACTGAAGCCGTGGAAGCGATCGAGCATCCGCCGATCCTGCGCCTGCCGGGGGTGCCCGACCACGTGACCTATACGTGGCTGGTGATGATCCTGCTGGCCGCAGTGGCCTTCCTCGCCTCCCGCCAGCTGGCCCTGGTGCCGCGCGGCCTCCAGAACTTCATGGAGGTGGTGCTCGAGCAGTTCCAGGCCCTGATCGACGACGTCATCGGTCCCGAGGGCCGGCGGTACCTGCCGCTGATCGCCACCCTGGGCCTCTTCATCCTCACCGGCAACCTGCTCGGGCTGGTGCCCGGCGTGGCCGGGCCGACCGCCAACCTCAACACGACCGCCGCCTGTGCGCTGGTGGTGTTCTTCGCCTACCACTGGATCGGAATCCGCCGGCAGGGACTGCTCCCGTACCTCAACCACTTCACGGGGCCGATGGCCTGGTCGCCGGGGATGGTGCCCATCAAGCTGCTGATGATCCCGATCGAGCTCATCAGCCACCTGGCCCGGCCGCTGTCGCTCTCGCTCCGTCTCTTCGGCAACATGACCGGCGGCCACATCCTGCTGGCGATCATCTTCTTCCTCATGGGGCTGGACGGCCTCATCGGCTGGGCGCTGAGCGGCAGCGTCTGGGGCGCCACCATCGGCGGCGTGGCCGCCCTCATCATGATCGTGTTCACCGTCGGGTTCCTCTATCCCTTGAAGATCCTAGTGTCGTTTCTCCAGGCCTTCATTTTCGTCATGCTGACGATGCTCTACATCGCCAGCGCCGTCGAGCACAGCGAGCACGCGGAATCTCACTCGGTCCACCATTAGCCGACACCACAGGAGAGGAGGACCTTCGTGCGACGTTCACTGATTGCGGCAGCCGTGGCAGTACTGGCGTTCCCCGGGTTGGCGCTGGCCCAGGCCGCCCCGGCCCCGGCGGCGGCGACCGGCTGGATCGGGCCATTCGGTGTGCTGGTCGCCGGCTTCGCGATGGCCTTCGCCGCCGGCCTCTGCGCGCTGGGCCAGGGGCGGGCCATCGCCGCCGCCGTGGAGGCGATGGCCCGGCAGCCGGGCGCCGCCGCGCGCATCCAGACGGCGATGATCATCGGCCTGGCCCTCATCGAGTCGCTGGCGATCTACGTCCTGGTCGTCGCCATGATCCTGCTGTTCGTGCAGCCGATCACGGGGTAGGAGAGCTGTGCGGCGCGGGCGCCCCGGGGCGCCCGCGCCGTGGCCATGCCCCGGCGTCCCAGCTACCGCCTGCCGAAGGTCCCGGAAATGACCGTCCGCCGGCTGTCTATCTACACGCGGTGCCTGCTGCAGCTCGAGGAGGACGGGGTCAAGACGGTGTCCTCGCAGGAGCTGGCCGAGCGCTTCAACCTGAACTCGGCCCAGGTGCGCAAGGACCTGGCGTATTTCGGCGAGTTCGGGGTGCGCGGCATCGGCTACTACGTGTCCGGCCTCAAGGCCGAGCTGCAGCGCATCCTCGGCCTGGACCGCGAGTGGCCGGTGGCCCTGGTCGGCTTCGGCAACCTCGGCTCGGCCCTCTACCACTACAAGGGCTTCGCCCGCCAGGGCTTCCGGATCGTGGTCATCTTCGACGACGACCCGGCCAAGGCCGGGCGGGACGTGGGCGTGCCGGTGCTGCCGACGAGCGCGCTGGCCCGCGAGGTCAAGGCCCGCGGCGTGCAGATCGGGATCCTGGCCGTGCCGGCCGAAAGCGCGCAGACGGTCGCCGACCAGCTGGTGGTGGCCGGCATCCGGGCCATCCTGAACTTCGCGCCGACGCGGCTCCGAGTGCCGCGCGACGTCCGGCTCAAGGACGTCGACCTGTCGATCGAGCTCGAGACGCTGTCGTTTTACCTCGCCCGCGGTTCACGGTAGCGTAGACGTTCGGTCCCCGGCGGGGCGGCCGTGCCCCCGGGCGCCGCTCTCATGACCCTGAGCGAGTGGTCCTCCTTCACCGCGCTGGCGAAGGCCTTCGCCGAGGGCGCCGTGCGGCTGCGGATCGTCGGCCTGCACGGCTCCGCCCGGGCCCTCGTCGTGGCCGGCCTGCACGAGGCCCAGCCGGGCCCGCTGCTGGTCGTCGCCGCCAGCCCGGCCGATGCCCACCAGTGGACGAAGGACCTGGCCTTCTTCGGGGCCCCGGTCGCGGACTTTCCGGAGCGCGAGCCGCGCCTCTGGCGGAGCGGGCGGCAGCGCGAGAGCGAGGCCGAGCGGGCGCTCGTGTGTCGGCGGCTCCTGGCCGGCGAGCCCCTGGTGGTGGTGACGACCCCGGCCGCCCTCGACGTGCCGCTTCCCGCTCCCGCGGCGTTCACCGGCGCGGTGCTGCGGCTGGCGGTCGGCGACAGCCTGGACCGGGCCCTGCTCCTCGAGGCCCTGCAGCGGGCGGGATACGAGCGGGTGGACACGGTGGTCGAGGTCGGCCAGTGGAGTGTCCGCGGCGGGATCGTCGACGTCTTCTCGCCGGCCACCCCTGCCCCGGCCCGGCTCGAGTTCGCTGGGGACGAGATCGAATCCATCCGCCTCTTCGACCCCACGACGCAGCGGTCGCAGGCCGCGGCGGTCGAGCTCACGGTGCTGCCGCTCGGCGAGCCGGACGACGCCGGCCGGCCGGCGGCGACCCTGCTGGACTACGTGCCGCCCGGGGCGTCGGCGGTCGTGGACGGAGCGCGCCTGCTCGACATGACCGACGAGGAGGCGCCCGCCCGGCCGCCCCTGCGGGAGCGGCTCGGGGCGCGCCGCCGGATCGAGCTGGAGCTGGTCAGCGACGCCGGCCAAGCCGAAACCTTCGGGCTCGACGCCCGCTCGGTGGGGGGGTACTCGGGCCGGTTCGGCCAGCTGGCCGAGGAGCTGGGAGCCTGGCGCCGCGAGGGCTTCCGGATCCGCCTGGCGGCCAGCGATCCCCACCAGGCCGAGCACCTCCGGCAGATCCTGCGCGACCACGGCCTCGAGGCGCTCCGGGTGGACGGCCTCGGCGGCCCCGAGAGCCTCGGCATCGTGGTCGGGGAGTGCTCGTCGGGGTTCCTCATTCCCGCCCTCGGGCTGGTCCTGCTCACCGAGACGGAGATCTTCGGCGCCCGCCGGCGGACGCTGCGCCGGCCCAAGTACCAGCGGGGCTCGCCGATCACCGCCTTCACCGACCTGGCCGTCGGCGACCTGGTCGTGCACGAGGACCACGGCATCGGACGGTATCTGGGCCTCAAGACGATGAGCGTCGGCGACCGGGAGGGCGACTTCCTGCTGTTGGAGTACGCCGACGGCAACCAGCTCTATCTGCCGGTGGAGCGCCTGGACCTGATCTCGAAGTACCTCGGCGCCGACGGCGGCACCGCCCGCCTGGACCGGCTGGGCGGTGCCTCCTGGCAGCGCGTGAAGGCCTCGGTGCGCGCGGCGGTCCGGGACATGGCCGAGGAGCTCCTGAAGCTCTACGCCCGCCGCGCCGTCACCGAGGGCCGGGCGTTCGCCCCCGACACGCCCTGGCAGCGGGAGTTCGAGGCGGCCTTCCGCTTCGAGGAGACGCCCGACCAGCTGCGGGCCATCGAGGAGGTCAAGGCCGACATGGAGCGGCCGCGCCCGATGGACCGCCTGGTGGCCGGCGACGTCGGCTACGGCAAGACCGAGGTGGCGCTGCGCGCCGCCTTCAAAGCGGTGGCCGACGGCGCCCAGGTGGCTGTCCTGGTGCCGACCACGGTCCTGGCCCAGCAGCACTACGCCACGTTCGCCGAGCGCTTCGCCCCGTTTCCGGCCCGGGTCGAGCTCCTGTCCCGGTTCCGCTCGGCCGCCGATCAGAAGGCGGTCGTGGAGGGGCTCAAGGCCGGGACGGTCGACGTCGTCATCGGGACCCACCGGCTGCTGTCCAGGGACGTAGCGTTCAAGAACCTCGGCCTGCTGATCATCGACGAGGAGCATCGCTTCGGCGTGGCCCACAAGGAACGCCTCAAGCAGTTGCGGGCCTCGGTGGACGTGCTGGCGCTGACCGCCACCCCGATCCCGCGCACGCTGTACATGTCGCTGTCCGGCGTGCGGGACATGTCGGTGATCGAGACGCCGCCGCTGGACCGGTTGCCGGTCGAGACCTACGTCCGCCGGTTCTCCCGGGCCGTCATCCGCGAGGCGCTCGAGCGCGAGCTGCGCCGGGGCGGCCAGGTCTTCTTCGTCCACAACCGGGTCCAGTCCCTGCCCTCCATGGCGCGGTTCATCCAGGAGCTGGCCCCCGAGGCCCGGCTGGTGGCGGCCCACGGCCAGATGAAGGAGCGCGAGCTGGAGGCGGCGATGGTGAAGTTCGTGAGCGGCCAGGCGGACATCCTGGTCTCCACCGCGATCATCGAGTCGGGGCTGGACATCCCCGCCTCCAACACCATCATCGTCAACCGCGCCGACCGGTTCGGCCTGGCCCAGCTCTACCAGCTCCGGGGCCGGGTCGGGCGCGAGCGCCAGCAGGCCTACTGCTACCTCCTGGTCCCGGCCGACGGACGGGTGGACGAGCAGGCCCAGCGGCGGCTGCGGGTGCTCCAGGAGCTGACCGAGCTCGGCTCGGGGTTCAAGCTCGCGCTCCGGGACCTCGAGATCCGGGGGGCGGGCAACCTGCTGGGGGCCGAGCAGCACGGTCACATTGCGGCGGTCGGCTTCGACCTTTATACGAAGCTCCTGGCCGAGGCCGTGGCAGAATTGCAGGGCGAACCGGCCGCTACCCCCGTCGAGCCGGTCGTGAGCGTGGGCGTCGAGGGCTTCTTGCCGGAAGCGTACGTCCCCGAAGTCAACCAGCGACTGGCGTTCTACAAGCGCCTGGCCGGGGCCGACAGCGAGGCGGCGGTGGCCGATCTGCGGGCCGAGCTGGCCGACCGGTTCGGACCGCCGCCGGTCGAGGCCGACCAGCTGCTCGATGCGGTCCGCCTGCGGGTGGCGGCACGCCGCCTGGGGCTGGAGCGCGTGGAGGCCGGGGCGGGCCGGGCCCTGCTCACCTTCGCCCCCACCACGCCGATCAGGCCCGAGCGCCTGGTCGAAGTCATCCAGAAGAGCCGCGGGCGGCTGACGATGAAGCGCGAGTTCACCGTGGAGGCCCGGATCGCGACCGGCTCCTGGCCGGCGGTGCGCGACTCCCTGGCCGCCGTCCTCGAGGAGCTCGGACGGACGTGAGGGCCCGGTTCCTGGCCGTCGGCCTGATCGGCCTCGCCGCCGCCGGTTGCGGGGTGCCGGCCTGGGTGCCGGGGCTCGGTCGCACGAAGCCGCCGGAGCCGGCGGTGGCCGCGCCACCGGCGCGGCCCGGGCCGGC
>DATLZL010000234.1:0-3236 GCA_035574035.1 Binatia bacterium
CCGCCGGCCCGAGTTCGTGGCCGAGCCGCTCCGCCCGCGCGTGGCCGCGTGGATCGACGACGACGGCCTGGTGAAGGAGTCCCATGAACGCTGGCGCGCCTGGTGATCTCCGCCCGGCCCTGGACTGGGCATCCGCCGAGACGCGGCGCGTCCTCGGCCGCGCGCTCGACGGCTTCGAGGTCTCGCCGGCCGAGGCACTGACGCTGGCGGTGGCTCGCGGCCGGGACCTGCACGCCCTGGTCCTGGTCGCCGACGAGCTGCGGCGCCGCCAGGCCGGGGACGACGTGACCTTCGTCGTCAACCGCAACATCAACTTCACCAACGTCTGCATCAAGCACTGCACGTTCTGCGCCTTCAGTCGCGACCACCGGGAGGAGGAGGGCTACTTCCTGCCGCTGGAAGAGGTCGTCCGTCGGGCCGAGGAGGCCTGGGCGCTGGGGGCGACCGAGGTCTGCATCCAGGCCGGACTGCCGCCCAAGCTCGACGGTCGCTACTACATCGATCTCTGCCGGGCGCTCAAGCGCGCGGTGCCCGACCTGCACCTGCACGCCTTCTCGCCCGAGGAGATCCTCTACGGGTGCGTCCGCTCCGGGTTGCCGCTCGGCGAGTACCTGGGCGAGCTCAAGGCGGCCGGGCTCGGGACCCTGCCCGGCACCTCGGCCGAGATCCTCGACCAGGCGGTCCGCGACCGCATCGCCCGCGGGCGCATCACCGTAGAGCAGTGGGTGGAGGTCATCACCACCGCCCACCGCCTGGGCATCCGGACCACGTCCACCATCATGTACGGCCACGTGGAGACGCCGGCTCACTGGGTGCGCCACCTGGCCTTGCTGCGCGCGATCCAGAAGGACACCGGCGGCTTCACCGAGTTCGTGCCGCTGTCGCTCGTCCACACCGAGGCGCCGCTCTACGCCAAGCGCCTGGTGGAGGGCGTCCGGCCCGGAGCCACCGGCGCCGAGGTGGTGGTGATGCACGCCCTGGCGCGCGTGATGCTCGGCGCCGTCATCCCCAACATCCAGGCCTCGTGGGTGAAGGAGGGACCCAAGCTGGCCCAGATGCTGCTCGGGGCCGGCGCCAACGACCTGGGCGGCACGCTCATCAATGAGTCGATCTCGACTTCGGCCGGCGCCGGCTACGGCCAGCTCGTCCCGCCGGGCGAGCTCAAGCGCCTGGCGCGCGACGCCGGCCGGGTGCCGGTCCAGCGTGACACGCTGTACCGCGTGCTCCGGCGGTTCGAGGGCGACGACGAGGAGGCCTCGCCGCTGGACGGCATCGCCGACCCCGAGCAGCGGTTCGGTTCCTACCGCCGGCTGATCGCCTCCGGCGAGTTCCGCTACACGCGGCGGTAGCCGGACCCGAGGGCCTGTGGTAATAATGCACGTCGCGTTTTCACCTCACCCTCGCTCCACAGGAGGACGCCCGTGGCGAAGATGATGACGAAGTCTCAGGTGACCGCCCACCTGGCCGACAAGACGGGCCTGTCGAAGAAGCAGGTCAACGAGTTCTTCGACCAGCTCGTGAACCTGGCCTGCAAGGAGGCGAAGAACGGCTTCGTCCTCCCCGGCTTCGGCAAGCTGGTCGTCGCCAACCGCAAGGCGCGGATCGGGCGCAACCCGCAGACCGGCGAGCCGATCAAGATCCCGGCCAAGCGCGTGTGCAAGTTCCGGATCGCCAAGAGTCTCAAGGACACCGTGCTTGGCAAGAAGTAGAGCCGGGGGGGCCCGCTCCGCCCCGCGAGCGGGCGCCCCGTCCGTCCCCGCTCCCTCGCTGGCCGCGTCGATGCTGCCCCGCGTGTGGCAGGGCGTGGGGTACCGCCCGCTGCCCGATCCGGGGCCGGCCCGGCCCCTGTTCGACTTCGCCGCCGTGCCGTGGCCCCGATCCGACGCCATCGCGCTCGCCTGGGGCGCCTTCACCGGAGACGAGCGCATGGTGGGCGCCCTGGTCGCCGAGGGCGTCGAGGGCCAGGCGTTCCTGCATGGACCGGTGGTGGTGGCCGGCAGCGAGCCCCTCGAGATCGCCGCCCAGCTCGTGGCCGCCGCACTCGACCACGCCGGCGCCCTCGGGTACCAGACGGTGTTCGCTCGCCCGCAGGGGCTCGACCGCGTCTGGGTGCGCTTCGGGTTCATCCCGGTTCCCGAGAGCACCCTGCCGTCCTCGCTTGCCGGCCGCCCGGGCGCCGGGCTCTACGCCTGGCGGGGCGGCACGGCGCTCTGGACCTTCCGCGAGGCCCCCGCCGAGTAGACATGCGCGTGACCGCCCTCGCCGGCGGCACCGGCGCGGCCAAGCTGCTCCGCGGGCTGGCCGCCTGCGTGGCGCCGGCCGACCTGACGGTCGTCGTCAACACCGGTGACGACACCGAGGTCTGGGGACTGCACGTCTCGCCCGACCTCGACACCGTCACCTACGCCCTGGCCGGTCGCCTCGACCTCGCCCGCGGCTGGGGCCTGGCCGGCGAGACGTTCCGCTGCCGCGACGCCATGGCTGTGCTCGGCGGGCCGACCTGGTTCAACCTGGGCGACACCGACCTCGCCACACACCTCTTCCGGACCGAGCGCCTGCGGGCCGGCGAGCCGCTGTCGGCGGTGACGGCCGCCCTCGCCCGCCGGCTGGGCGTCGAGGTCCGGGTGCTCCCGATGAGCGACGACCCGGTCCGCACCCGCGTGCGGGTGCCCGGCGCGGGCGAGGCCGAGGGAGGCTGGCTCGCCTTCCAGGAGTACTTCGTGCGCGAGCGGGCCCGGCCGCCGGTGCTCGACGTCGTCTTCGAGGGCGCGGCGACCGCGCGGCCCGCGCCCGGCGTGGTGGAGGCGCTGCTCGGGGCCGACCTGGTGGTCGTCTGCCCCTCCAATCCCGTCACCTCCATCGGGCCCATCCTGGCCCTGCCGCGCGTGGTGGAGGCGCTGTGCAGCACGCGGGCGCTCACGGTGGCGGTGAGCCCCATCGTCGGCGAGGCCCCGGTGAGCGGCCCGGCCGGGGTGCTGATGCGGGCCCGGGGCCTGCCCGTCTCGGTGGGCGGCGTGGCCGAGACGTACCGCCCGTGGCTGGACTGCCTGGTGATCGATCATGCGGACGCCGGGCGCCGGCTCGACGTGGAGCGCCGGGGCGTCCGCGCCGTCGTGACCGACATCGTGATGACCGACGCCGCGCGCGAGGTGGCGCTCGCCCGCTCCGTCCTGCGCGAGGCGGCGGCGCAGGCCGGCGGCCGCGCTCCGGCACCGGTGCGCCCGCGATGATCGTCG
>DATLZL010000235.1:0-10865 GCA_035574035.1 Binatia bacterium
GTCGCTCACGCCGGGGGGCAGCGGCCAGCAGCAGCCCTCGGGCACCCGCACCTGCTCGGCGAACGCGCCGTCGACGTCGATGCCGATGGCCGTGCGGTCGGCGCAGAGGTTGCGGTTGCCCTCACGGCAGAGCGGACAGCGGCCGCAGGAGTAGTTCGGCTCCACCACCACGCGGTCGCCCGGCCGCACCCGGCGCACGGCCGCCCCCACCTGCTCCACCCGGCCGACGAACTCGTGGCCCATCACCCGCGGGTAGGCGACCGGCCGGTCGCCGGCCCAGATGCGGTAGTCGGTCCCGCACAGACCCGCCATCGACACCGAGACCCGGACGTCGCCGGCGCCCAGGTTCGGGGCCGCGGTGGACTCGACCCGCAGGTCGCGCGGACCGTGGAGGACGGCGGCCCTCACGCGGCGGTGTGTCCTCCGTCGAGATAGAGGGTCTGCCCGGTCATGAAGTCCGAGGCCGGCGAGGCCAGGTAGACGGCCAGCGGCCCGATCTCTTCCGGTCGGCCGGTGCGGCGGGCCGGAATGTCGCGCAGCAGCCGCTCAGCCACGCGCGGGTTCTGGGGGCTGAAGGCGGGCGCCGACATGTCGGTGGCGAACCACCCGGGCGCGATGCAGTTCACCTGGATGTTGTGCCGCGCCCACTCCACGGCGAGGGTCCGGGTAAAGGCCACGATCGCCCCCTTGGTGGCCGAGTAGATCGTGTAGCCGGGCAGCCCCACCGCCGCCAGCATGGAGGCGACGTTGATCACCTTGCCCGCCCGCTGCTCGATCAGGTGAGGGGCGGCGGCCCGGCACGCGTTGAAGACGCCCACCAGGTTGACGTCGAGCAGGCGCTGCCACTCGCCCGGCGCCCACTCCTGGAGCGGCTTCACCACCGCGATCCCGGAGTTGTTGACCACGATGTCGAGCCGGCCCAGCGCCCGTCGCGTGCGCTCGATGAGCGCCTCCACCTCGGCGTAGACGGCGACGTCCGTCGGCACCGCGATCGCGCGCCGGCCGGTTCGCTCGACCCGGGCCGCCGTCTCCTCGAGGTCGGCCTTGGAGCGGGCGGCCAGCGCGCAGTCGGCGCCGGCCTCGGCCAGCGCCAGGGCCATCGCCCGCCCCAGGCCCCGGCTGGCCCCGGTGATCACGGCCACCCGTCCGTCCAGGGGCGGCGGCGGCCCGGCCCCGGCGCTCACCGATAGAGGTCCTCGATCAGGTGGCGATACTTTTCCGTCACCACCTTGCGCTTGACCTTGAGCGTCGGCGTCAGCTCGCCGGTCTCCTGGGTGAAGTCCTCGGCGAGCACGGCGAAGCGCTTGATCCGCGCGTACGAGGGCAGCTGGCTGTTCTTCTCCTCCACCGTCCGCCCCACCCGCTCCACCACCCGCGGGTGCTTGACCAGGGCGGCCGCGTCGTCGGCCGGCAGCCCCTGCTCGCGGGCGAACTTCCGGAGCTCGTCGGGATTCACGGTGATGAGGGCCACCGGGTACGGCCGGCGGTCGCCGTAGACCATCGCCTGGCTGATGAAGGGGTCGGTCTTGAGCAGGTTCTCGATGTTCTGGGGCGCGATGTTCATCCCGCCGGCGGTGACGATGAGGTCCTTCTTCCGGTCGGTGATGTAGAGGAAGCCCTCCTCGTCGAGCCGCCCGATGTCGCCGGTGTGGAACCAGCCGTCGGGATCGAAGACCTCCCGGGTGGCCTCCGGCTGCTTGTAGTAGCCGCGGGTGGCGATGTTCGGGCCGCGGGCCAGGATCTCGCCGTCCGGGGCGATCGTCAGCTCGATGCCCGGCAGCGCCTGGCCGACCGAGCCGAACCTGAAGTTCGAGGGCCGGTTGAAGGTGAGGACGGGGCACGTCTCGGTGAGCCCGTACCCCTCCAGGATCAGGATCCCGGCGGCGTGGAAGAACTCGGCGATGTCGCGCGAGAGCGGGGCGCCGCCCGACACGGCCCACTGCAGCCGCCCGCCCAGGGCGGCGTGGAGCTTGGCGAAGACCAACCGGTGGGCGAGCCGGTGCTGGAGGGCCAGCGCAGCCGGCACCGGACGGCGCTCCTGCTGGAGCCGGCTCACGCGGCGCCCCACGCCCAGCGCCCAGTTGAAGATCCGCTTCTTGAGCGGCGAGCCCGCCTCGACCCCGGCCAGGATCCGCGCGTAGACTTTCTCGAACACGCGGGGGACGCTGCAGATGAAGTGCGGGCGTACTTCGCGCAGGTTCTCGCCGACCTTGTCCAGGCTCTCGGCGAAGGCGGTCAGCAGGCCTTCGTAGGGGCCGAGGAAGGATTCCAGGCGGCCGAACGAGTGCGCCAGCGGCAGGAACAGCAGGTGGACCCAGCCCTCCTCGGTGGGCGTGGTCTGCCCCGACGCCCGCAGGGCGGCCAGGTGGTTGGCGTGAGTCTGCACGACGCCCTTGGGCGGACCCGTCGTGCCCGAAGTGTAGACGATCGTGGCGACGTCCTCCGGCCGGGTCTCGGCCAGGCGCTGGTCGAGCAGCGGCCGCAGCGCCGCGCGGCGCTCCCTTCCCAGCCGCCGTAGCATGTCCCACGCGTAGACCGTTTCCGGGGGCTGGGACGCCTCGTAGCCCGCGATGACGACGACGTGCTGGAGGCCCTCCATCTTGGGACGGGCCTCCAGGACCTTGGCCAGCTGGGCGGGGTCCTCGACGAAGAGCGTCCGGACCTGGGCGTCGTTGACGACGTAGGCCACGAGGTCCGGCGGGTAGGTCGGGTAGATGGGGACGGTGATGCAGCCGGCCGAGAAGATGGCCATGTCAGCCTGGACCCATTCGGCCCGGGTGGCGGCGAGGATGCCCACCGCCTCGCCCCTGGCTCGGCCCAGGGCCAGGAGTCCCAAAGCCACCTCCTCGACGATCTCACCGACCTGGCGCCAGGTTAGCGTCTGCCAGGTACCATCCCGCTTGAACATCTGCGCCGGCTTGTCGCCGCTCTGCTGTACGCGGTTCCAGAACATGCGGCCCAGGGTGTCCTGCGCCATGCCGCACCTCCCGGGAAGTCAACGCACTCAGGGGGTTGCCGACCATAACACGGGCGTCGTGACGCACCGCGTGAAAATTCGGTTGACGCTTCTAACGCGGCGCGTTAGGCTCACGCTGAACACGATCGAACATCAGGAGGATGTCACGATGCAGGAAGCGACGCGGATCCCGGAAGTCTTCAACCAGTTCGCCACCAAGTCCATCGAGGCCGTGGGGGTGTGGGCCGAGACCAACCAGCGGGTGATGCGGGAGCTGGTGGAGCTCGGCGCGGTCGGCGCCAAGGAGTGGGCGCGCCTCTACGCCGACCTGTCGCGGGCCGGCCTGGAGGCCATGAAGGAAAGCCAGGGCTGGTGGCTGCGCTGGCAGGCCGGCTGGCGCGAGGCGACCGCCGACCCGGCCGGCTGGTACCAGCGGTTCATGCAGGACAGCGTCAGCGGGACCCAGCAGGTGTTCCGCCTGGCCGAGGAGAGCGCGCAGGCCGTGAGCCGCGCCGCCGAGCGGATGCAGGCCACCACCGAGCAGGCCGGCAAGGGGATCCAGGAGACCTTCGCCGGGGCCGTCTCCCGGATGAAGGAGATCTACGCCGGCGCCTGACGGCGCCGCACGATCGCGCCGGCGGCCGGGGCACCTCCCCGGTCGCCGGCCGCGCGCTACTTCGGCTCGCCCCGCCGCTTCTCCAGGCGCTCCTCCAACGACCGCAACCGCTCCCGCAGCGCCGCCACCTCCTCCCGCAACCGCTCGGCCTCCTCGGCCTCGCGCCGCGGCTCCGGCCGCGCCGCCGGCGGCGCCCACCCGGCCCGGACCGACCACTCGCGGAACACGCGCTCCATCTCGCGCTGGCTCGAGATGATGCCCTCCAGGCTCGACCGCATCGACCGCTGCAGGAACTCCTGCCACGCCTCGCCGTGCTTGATGAGCTGGTGCAGGAACGCCGACGGCAGCGTGGTGCGGTGGGCCCGCTCGCTCTCCAGGATGATCTGCGTCAGCGTGACCGAGGTCAGGTCCTCGCCGGTGACGGCGTCGACGACCGAGATCTCCTTGCCGCTGCGGATCATCTCCTCGATCTCGTCGAGGGTGACGTAGCGGCTCTCCTGCGTGTCGTAGAGCTTGCGGTTGGAGTACCGCTTGATGACGTACGCCATGAGGACCTCCGCGCCGTGCGCCGGCGCGACGCGGCGAGTCTAACATCCTGCGTCACGGCGAACAAGGCGGCGGGTGGTACACTGGCGCCTCCGACGCGACAGGAGGACGCGCAGATGAAGCTCAAGGATCGCACCGCGCTCGTCACCGGCGGCTCCCGCGGCATCGGTCGCGCCGTGGCCCTGGCGCTGGCCGAAGAAGGCGCCGACGTGGCCATCAACTACGTGTCGAACGAGGCGGCCGCGCTCGACGTGGCCGAGCACATCACCAAGATGGGACGGCGGGCCATCCTGGCCCGCGCCGACGTCAGCGATTATCCCGACACGTTCCGCATGGCCCAGGACGTGCTCCGGGAGTTCGGCCGTCTCGACATCCTGGTCAACAACGCCGGGATCAACTCCGACAAGACGTTCGTGAAGATGGACCACGCGTCGTGGCGCAAGGTCCTGGCCATCAACCTCGACGGCGTCTTCAACTGCACCAAGGTGTTCATCGACCAGATGATCAAGCAGAACTACGGCCGGGTGGTGAACATGACGTCGGTCATCGGCCAGATCGGCAACTTCGGCCAGGCCAACTACGCCGCGTCCAAAGCCGGCGTGGCCGCCTTCACCAAGTCCCTGGCCAAGGAGCTGGCCGGCAAGGGCATCACCGTCAACGCCATCGCGCCGGGGTTCATCGAGACGGAGATGGTGCAGGGCATCCCGGAGAAGGTCCGCCACCGCCTGCTGGAGCAGATCCCGCTGCGGCGCTTCGGCACCGCCGAGGAGGTGGCGCGGGCCGTCGTCTACATCGTCTCGTCGGACGGCGACTACATCACCGGGGCTGAGCTCTCGATCAACGGCGGCCTGCTGATGTAGCCGGGCGCCCGGCCGCTCCGCTCAGCGGGGCGGTCGGGGAGCGGCGGCGGCCAGGACCCGCAGCGCCAGCGTCGACCACAGCGCCAGCGACCGGGCGGCCAGGTTCCAGGGTGACAGGGCCAGCAGGCCCAGCGAGTCGGGCCGGCCGGCCGCCCGGTCGTAGACCACCGGCGTGCGCGAGGGCATCACCCACGCCTCGCCCACCAGGACCTCCTCGCCGCGCTGGTTGCGGCACACCGTGGCCAGCCGGGCGCGGTTGCGCTCGGGCAGGACTTCGAGGACCTCCACCCGGGCCCGGATGGTATCGCCCGGCTTCACCGGCTTCATGAACTTCAGGCTCTGCGAGAGGTAGATGACGCCGGGCCCGGGCAGCCGGGTGCCGATTACCGCCGAGATCAGACCGGCGGTGAAGATGCCGGGGGCGATCGGCTCCCGGAACGACGTGGTGGCGGCGAAGCTCGGGTCGCTGTGGATCGGGTTGTAGTCGCCGACGGCGTCGACGAAGCTGGCGATGTCCTGGTCCGCGACCCGGCGCTCGAGCTCCGCCCAGTCGCCCGGCCGCAGCTCCTCGATCGTCTTGCCGATCATCCCCGTTCCCTGGGCGCCACCGCCTGCGCCTCGGCGTAGCGGCCGAGGTCCCGGCCCAGCTGGTCGAGCCGGCGCAGCACGGTCCGGATCCCGTCCTCCACCCGCTCGACCCGCTCTTCCAGCTCCACGATCTGCTTGGCCACCGCCGTGAGCTGCGAGCGGGAGGCCACGTTGAGGGCCTGCAGGGCCTGCTCCACCTGCTGGTCGGCCGCCTTCTTGGCCGGACCGTACGCGACCAGCCACTGGTCCAGGTACAGGCTGAGCAGCCGGGCGAAGCCCTCGGTGTTCATCGCCTGCCCGAGGGCCCGGGACCAGGCGTCGATGGCGTGGTCGAGAAACTGCTTCCACTGGGCGCCGATGTCGGGCGTCATCGGGGTGGCGGCGAACACGCGGGCCCAGGCCTGGACCCACTGGTCCACCAGCGGCCGCCAGAAGGCGGCCGGGTCCGGCGGCGCCGCCGGCGGCTGGAGCAGGCGCCCCCAGGCCCGGGCGCTCTCGTCCAGGCCTCTCCTCCACATCTCGAACAGCTGCTCGGTCGGTGTCGGCTCGGCCGTCATCCCGCTACCTCCCGGGTTCTGGACTCATCGTACCGCCGGGTGTCGCATCGCGCCAAGCGGTGGCGCCCCGTGTCAATCCGAGCGCGGCGCCAGCCAGCCCGAGACCTTGGGCCAGCAGTGGACCGAGGCGCCGCGGCCGGCGATCAGAGAGATGTGGCCGCCGGGCAGTTCCACGTACTCCCGCTCCCGGCTGCCGACGGCATCCACCAGCGCCCGCACGCACTCGGGCGGGGCGATGTAGTCCTCCTTGGCGCCGACCACGAAGACCGGACAGGTGATCTGGCTGAGCTTGGCCGGGCGGCCGCCCATGCGCAGCTCCCCGCGGAACAGCTTGTTGTCCTGGTAGAAGTCCCGCACCCACTGCCGGAAGAACTCGCCCGGGAAGGCCACGTACTCGTTGGCCCACTTGTTGAGCGCCGTGAAGCCCTCCACGTACTTGTCGTTCCAGAGATTCCACCAGAGGTTCAGGCTGGTCGACAGGTCCATGGTCGGCTTGAGCAGCTTGAAGCCGGCGCGCACCATGTCGGCCGGCACCGAGCCCAGCGTGTCCACGAACCGATCGACGTTGAAGAAGCGCTTGTCCAGCCACAGGCCGAACAGGCCCACCTTCGAGAAGTCGATCGGGCCGGCCATGTTGATGAAGTTGCGCACCGGGACCTCGGGGTGCGAGGCCAGGAACGACGCAGCCAGCGGTGCGCCCATGCAGTACCCGAGCACCGAGAGCTCCGGCGTGCCCGAGGTCTCCAGCACCCGCTCCACCATGCGGGGCAGGATCTTCACCACGCACTCCTCGAGCGTCAGGTCGTTGTCCTCGGGCCCGAACACCCCCCAATCCAGCAGGTAGAAGTCGAACCCCTGCTGGGTCATGTGCTCGATGAAGCTGCCGCCGGGGAGCAGATCGAAGATGTACGGACGGCTGATCCCCAGGTTGGGGACGAACAGCAACGGCGTGCGGTGGCGGCGCGAGGACTGGTACCGGTACAGCCGCGACTTGTTGCGCTTGTACACCTCCTCGCGCGGCGTCACCCCGGTCCGGGGCTCGGTGGGGTTGGTGATCATGGCGGTGAGGTTCTGCAGGCGGCGGAAGGCCCGGTCAAGCTCCTCCTGCCACTGCTTGACCGTCTCCGGGCGCAGCGCCCCGAGCTCGGCGTAGCCGTTGGTGAAGCGCTCCACGATGTCGGCGAACCGTTCCTGACCCATCCTCGAAGGGGACCTCCCTCTGGTGTCGCGCTCAGTCGCGCCGCGCCACCGTCGTCACATCGAGAACATCGAGCCCAGACGCATCGCCAGGCCCATGTCGCCCTTCAGCTTTAGGCGGCCGGACATGTAGAGCATCTGGGGGTTCTGCTTGCCGGACGTCATGTCGAGCCAGTCCTGGGCGCTCACGGTCAGCGTGAGCGTCGGGCTGGGGGCCGGCCCGGCGTTGACGGTACAGGCGCCGTCCCGGATGACGGCGTGCCAGGTGCCGCCTCCCTCCCCGGTGATGTCGTACTGCACGGTGGCGTTGACCCCTACCGCTCGGTCCGGCCGGAAGCGGGCCGGCATCGCGTCGAAGGTCTCCTGGACAGTCGGCATCGGCGCCTCCCTCGGCGCCGGACCGGGGACCGGTCCGGCTCAGAACGTGAAGAGATCCATGCCTCCGGTGACGGTGAGCACGGCTCCGGTGATGTAGCGCGCGCGCTCGGAACAGAGGAAGGCGACGGCCCAGGCGACGTCCTCGGGCTCGCCTTCCCGCTGCATCGCCACCCGCTTGACCATGCGCTCGTACATCGGCGACAGCCGGGCGTTGGGGCCCACGATGCCCGGCGCGACGGCGTTGCAGGTCACGTTGTACCGGGCACCCTCGAGCGCCACCGAGCGGGCGAAGCCCACCAGCCCCATCTTGGTGGTGGCGTAGGCGGTCTGGCCGAAGCCGCCCATCAGCCCGGCGATGGAGGCCATGCAGACGATGCGTCCCCACCGGCGCTCGCGCATGCCGGGGAACACGGCCCGGGTGACGTGGAATGTCCCGGTCAGGTTCACGGCCAGGTTCAGCTCCCAGTCCTCGGGCCGCGTGTCCTTGAGCTGGCCCATCGTGTAGATGATGCCCGCGTTGTTGACGCAGATGTCCACCGGGCCCAGGTCGGTCTCGACCGCCGCCACCGCGCGCGCCACCTGACCGGCGTCACGGACGTCGACCTCGTAGCCGCGGGCGGTGCCGCCGGCGGCGGCGATGGCCGCCGCCGCCTCCTCGGCCCCGGCCTTGTTGAGGTCGAAGATGGCCACCTTCGCCCCCTCCTGGGCCAGCACCTCGGCGTCGGCCCGGCCCAGGCTGCGGGCGCCGCCGGTGACGAGCGCCACCCGGCCGCGGATCCCGAGGTCCACTCTCAGCGCCCCTTGAACTCCGGCTCCCGCTTGGCGAAGAACGCCTGGATGCCCTCGGCGGCATCCTCGGTCCGCAGCACCTGCATGAACGCCCGCGTCTCGCGCTCCAGCGCCTGGTCGATCGGCGCCTCCAGCCCGTCGTCGACCACTTCCAGGATGAGCCGGGTGGCGATCGGCGGGCGACGGGCGATCTGCCGGGCCAGCGCGCGGGCCTCGTCGAGCGTCTGCCCTTCCTTGGCCAGCCGGTTGACGAGCCCGAGGGCCAGGCACTCGGCGGCCGGGATCTGCGTGCCGAGAATCAGGAACTCCAGCGCCTTGGTGCGTCCGATCAGCCGCGGCAGCCGCTGGGTGCCGCCGTAACCGGGGATGATCCCCAGGTTGGACTCGGTCTGCCCCATCCGGGCCGTCTCCTTGAGCACGCGCAGGTGGCAGGCCATGGCGATTTCGCAGCCCCCGCCCAGCGCGTGACCGTTGATGGCGGCGATGACCGGCTTGGGGAAGCGCTCGATCTTGCGCAGCACGCCGTTGCCGAAGCGGATGAAGGCGTCCACCGCCTCCCCCGAGAAGGCCGAGCCCAGGTCGGCGCCGGCGCAGAAGATCCGGTCGCCGTGGCCGGTGATGATCACCGAGCGGACGGTGTCGTCGCGCTCCAGACCGTCCAGGGCGGCGTTCAGCTCACGCATCAGCGTCTCGCTGATGGCGTTGGCCGGCGGGCGGT
Source organism: Binatia bacterium (assembly GCA_035574035.1). Lineage (GTDB taxonomy): Bacteria > Methylomirabilota > Methylomirabilia > Rokubacteriales > CSP1-6 > DATLZL01. The sequence goes on from DATLZL010000235.1 coordinate 9,206, forward strand.
TGAGCGTGATGACGGCCCAGGACTCCTCGCGGGCGAGCACGAGCGTCTCAAACCCCATGCGACGACACTCCTCTCAGGAAGATGGTCGCGACGGCCTCGGCGGTGTCGCTGAGGCGGTAGCCCCGCTTGCCGAGGACCCACGAGGTCGCCATCTGGTCCATCGCGCCGAACAGGACCTTGGTGGCGACCTTCACCGGCACGTCGGACCGGATCTGGCCGGCGGCGATGCCCTCCTGCAAGATCGAGGCAATCAGGTCGAAGTAGGCCGACACCTCGTGGGCCGAGGCGCCGCGGAAGAACTTGTGCCCCTGCCGGAGCTCCACCTGCACCACCTCGGCCAGGTCCGGGTCCCGCTCCAGCACCGTGAAGTGCAGGGCCACCAGCCGCCGGATCTTGCCCACCGCGTCCGGGGCGGCGGCGATTTCCCGGCGGGCCAGCGCCACCCACTCGGCCATCTTGTCGCGGAACAGGCGGACGAGGATCTCGTCCTTGGTCTTGAAGTAGAGGTAGATGGTGCCGCTGGCGATGCCCGCCTCGCGGGCGATGTCGCTCACGCGGGAGTTGTAGTAACCGTTCCGGGCGAAGACGCGGATGGCGGCCTCGATGATCTGGCCGGGCTTGGCGTGGTCACGCTTGACGCTCTCCCGCATGCGGCGCCGCTGAATCGCGGTTCATTCTAGGCGCTCACGACGCGGAGTGTCAACGCATCGGCGCGACGTGCTACGATCCGCGCCGTGCGCGTGCGGTACCGCGTCGGCGTGATGCCCGGCCCGTGGTCGAGCGGTCCCGACGGGGTCGACCTCTTCTGGCGGCTGGTCGACCTCTGCGAGCGGACCGACATCGACTCCCTCTGGTTCCCCGACCGCCTCTCCTCGCCGTCGCCGGTGCTGGAGCCGATCACGGCGATGGCGGCGGTGGCGGCCCGGACGCGCCGCCTCAAGTTCGGCCCCAGCGTCCTGGTGGCGCCGTTCCGGTCCCCGGCGCTGATGGCCCGCCAGCTCGCCATGCTCGACTACCTGTCGGGCGGGCGCGCGCTGCCCGCGGTGGGGATCGGCGTGGAGTCGGCGCCCGAGTTCCGGGCCGCCGGCGTCCCGTACGAGCAGCGGGGCCGGCGGACCGACGAGGCGATCGTCATCATGCGCCGCTGCTGGACCGAGCCGGAGGTCCACTTCGCCGGCGCGTTCTGGTCGCTGGAGGGCGTCATCGTGGAGCCCAAGCCCGTCCAGCGCCCGCTGCCGCTCTGGGTCGGCGGCAACAGCGAGCCGGCCATGCGCCGGGCCGGGCGGCTGGGGGATGGCTGGATCCCCTCCTTCATCACCCCCGAGCAGCTCCGGGTCGGCGTGGAGAAGGTCCAGGCCGCGGCCGCCGAGGCCGGCCGGGAAGTGCCGGCCGACCACTTCGGAGCGCTCGTCTACTTTGCCTTCGACGAGGACCCCGGGCGCGCCCGGGCGGCCGCCGCGCCCTTCCTGCCCCGCGGTCGCGCTGACGAGGCGACGCTCGCCCGCTGCACCGCCTTCGGCCCGCCCGAAGTGCTGGCCGCCCGCCTGGAGGAGTACATCGCGGCCGGCGCCTCCAAGTTCATCGTCCGGCCGATGGTCCCTCCCGAGCGCATGCTGGACCAGATCGCCCGGCTGGCGGAGATGGTCGTCCCCCCGCTCCA
>DATLZL010000236.1:0-2150 GCA_035574035.1 Binatia bacterium
CCTGAAGTACCGCGAGGGGACGCCCTCGGGCGTCCGCATCGGCCGCGGCACCGTCATCCGGGAGTACGTGACCATCCACCGGGCCACCACCCCGGACGGCTGGACCGAAATCGGACGGGAGTGCCTGCTGATGGCGCTGAGCCACGTGGCGCACGACTGCCGGCTCGGCGACCGCGTGATCCTCATCAACTACGCCGGCATCACCGGCCACTGCGTCATCGGCGACCAGGCGACGATCGGCGGCTACACGGGCCTGGTGCCGTTCACGCGGATCGGCCGGCTGGCGTACGTCGGCGGGCAGGGGAAGGTCACCCGCGACCTGCCGCCGTTCATGCTCGCCGACGGCAACCCGGCGGTCGTGCACGGCGTGAACCTGGTCGGACTCCGGCGGGCCGGAGTGCCGGCCGACGAGCGGCGGGCGATCCAGGAGGCCCACCGGATCCTCTACCGCAGCGGTCTCACCCCCCGGCGGGCGCTGGAGCGCCTGCAGCGCGAGCTACCGGCCATCCCGCTCGTGCAGGCGCTGGTGGATTTCGTGGCGTCGGCGCGCCGAGGCATCTGCGCCGGGGTTGGCGCGCGCGACGGGCGTCCGGCCGCCGCCTCCGTCGGCGCCGACGACGAGGAGGTCCCCTGATGGCGGAGCCGCGCATCCGGGCCGGCGTGGTCGGCGTCGGCCACATGGGGCAGTACCACGCCCGCGTGTACGCCGAGCTGTGGGACGTCGACCTGGTCGGCGTCGCCGACATCGACCATGACCGGGCGGCGGCCGTCGCCCGCCACTACGACACCCGGGCGTTCGGCGACCACCGCGACCTGATCGGCAAGGTGGACGTGGCCAGCGTGGCGGTGCCGACCGAGCAGCACTTCCACGTGGCCCGGGACCTCCTGGAAGCCGGGGTCGGCGTGCTGGTCGAAAAGCCGATGACCCCCACCCTCGAGGAGGCGCAGGAGCTGTTCGCGGTCGCCCGTCGCTGCGCCGCCGTCCTGCAGGTCGGCCACGTCGAGCGGTTCAACGGCGCCGTCCAGGAGCTGCGCAAGATCGTGGAGCGGCCGATCCTCATCGAGTCGCGCCGGCTCGGCCCCTTCGTGCCGCGGGCCCAGAAGGACACCGTGGTGATGGACCTGATGATCCACGACCTGGACATCGTGCTGGCGCTGGTCGACGCGCCCCCGCGGCGGCTGACCGCGTTCGGGACCACCGTCCACTCCGAGGTGACCGACGTCGCCAGCGTCCAGATCGCGTTCGAGTCCGGCACGATCGCCACGCTGACCGCCAGCCGCGCCACCGAGGAGAAGATCCGCACGCTGGCGATCACGCAGCCCGAGGCGTACATCTTCCTCGACTACCTGGTCCAGGACATCCAGATCCACCGGCGGGCGGCCCAGGAGGCCACCCCCAACCGCGAGGCGATCCGGTACCGGCAGGCCTCCTTCGTCGAGCACCTGTTCGTCCACAAGGAGAACCCGCTCAAGCTCGAGATCCTCCACCTCGTCCAGACCGTCCGCCGCCGGCGTGCCGGCGAGCGGGTCGAGCCGGCCGAGGCAGAGGACCTGGCCTCGCTGGCGATGGCGCTGGAGATCGAGCGCATGATCCGCGACGGGCGCTCGGAGGTGGCCTGGCCCGCGACCCTGCCGTGGAGCGCACGCTCGGGCTGATGGGGGGAGCCGGGCCCCTGCCGGGCCTGGTGGCGGCGCGGGCCCGGGCCCGGGGATGGCGGGTGGTGGCCTTCGCGTTCGACGGCGCCGCCGAGATGGGCCTCCACGCCGACCGGGTGGTTCCGAGCCGCATCACCGAGGTGGCCCCGGTCCTGGCCACGCTGGCCGAGGAACACGTGACGGCGGCCGTGCTGGTCGGTCGCTTTCCCATGCCCGACGTGCTGCGCGCCGATGTCGGCGGCGCCGACGCTGCCGCCCGCGCGCTGGACGCGCGCGCCGGCTCGCGCGCCGACGCGCGCCTGGTGGGAGTGGTGATCGCCACGCTCGCCGAGCTCGGCGTCGAGGTCCTCGATCAGCGTCTCTTCCTCGGAGATCTGCTGGCCCCGGCCGGGTGCTGGACCGCACGCCGGCCGACGCCGGCCGAATGGGAGCAGGTGCGCCAGGGGCTGGCGCTGGCGCACCGTCTGGCCGAGGCCGGTGTCGGCCAGACGGTG
>DATLZL010000237.1:0-5442 GCA_035574035.1 Binatia bacterium
CCCCCTCATGAAGATCGATGCCGTGGGTGCACCCACCGAGAGAACGGGCGGCGAGCTTGAGGGGGGCCAGCCTCTGGCCCCCCTCATGAAGATCGATGCCGTGGGTGCACCCACCGAGAGAACGGGCGGCGAGCTTGAGGGGGGCCAGCCTCTGGCCCCCCTCATGAAGATCGATGCCGTGGGTGCACCAGCGGAGACGGAAGGAGCCCGGACATGAAAGCCGTGCTGCTCGCCGGCGGGATGGGATCGCGGCTGGCCGAGGAAACCACGCTGCGCCCGAAGCCCATGGTCGAGATCGGGGGCAAGCCGATCCTCTGGCACATCATGAACATCTACGCGACCCACGGGGTGCAGGAGTTCATCATCGCGCTCGGCTACAAGGCCGAGGTCGTCAAGTCCTACTTCCTGAACTTCTACGCCCTCAACAACGACATCTCGGTCGACCTCACCACCGGCGAGACGGTGATCCACGCCGGCAACCAGCCGCGGTGGAAGGTCCACCTCGTGGACACCGGGCTCCACACCCAGACCGGCGGGCGCCTCAAGCGCCTCGCCCGGTGGCTGGAGGATGACGAGACGTTCATGTTCGGCTACGGCGACGGCGTCGGCGACATCGACATCACGGCCCTGCTCGCCTTCCACGCCTCGCACGGCAAGCTGGCCACCATCACCACCGTGATGCCGCCGGCCCGGTTCGGGCGCATCACGTTCCGGGACGACCTGGTCACCGACTTCAACGAGAAGCCCCACGGCGACGAGGGCTGGATCAACGGCGGCTTCTTCGTGCTGAACCGCGGCGCGCTCGACTACATCTCGGGCGACGACTGCGTCTGGGAGCGCGAGCCGCTGGAGCGCCTGGCCCGCGACGGTCAGCTGGTGGGCTACCGGCACGCCGGCTTCTGGTCGTGCATGGACACGGTCAAGGAGCGCAACATCCTGGAGGAGCTGTGGGCCTCCGGCCGGGCGCCGTGGAAGGTGTGGGCGTGAACGTCCTGGTCACCGGCAGCGGGGGCTACATCGGTTCCCGCCTGGTGCCGTACCTGGCCGGGCGCGGCCACCGGGTGACGGGTCTCGACACCGGCTTCTACGACGACGGCGTGCTCGACGACGGCTTCGCGCCGACGCCGCCGGCGCGCGTCCAGGACATCCGGGAGGTGACGGCGGCCGACCTGGCCGGCTTCGACGCCGTCGTCCACCTGGCCGAGCTCTCCAACGACCCGCTGGGACAGCACGATCCCGAGGTGACCTACGACATCAACTACCGGGGCAGCGTCGGGTTAGCCCGGGCGGCCAAGGCCGCCGGCGTGCGCCGGTTCGTCTACACGTCGTCGTGCAGCGTCTACGGCGCCGGGGGCGACGAGCCGCGGACCGAGACCTCGCCCATCGACCCCCAGACCGCCTACGCCCGCTGCAAGGTGCTGGTCGAGCAGGCCCTGACCGCGCTGGCCGACGACGCCTTCTCGCCCACCATGCTGCGGAACGCCACCGCCTACGGGCCGTCGCCGCGGATGCGCTTCGACCTGGTGCTCAACAACCTGGCCGGGCTGGCCTGGACGAGCCGCGAGATCCGCATGGTGAGCGACGGCACGCCGTGGCGGCCCCTGGTGCACGTCCTCGACATCTGCCAGGCCGTCGCCGGCGTGCTGGAGGCGCCGGCCGAGCGCGTGCACGCCGAGATCTTCAACGTGGGAGACGACCGCGAGAACTACCGCGTGCGCGAGATCGCCGAGATCGTGGCCGAGGTGTTCCCGGGCTGCGCGCTGACCTTCGGATCCAGCGGGGGCGACCGCCGGAGCTACCGCGTCTCGTTCGAGAAGATCGCCACCCGGCTGCCCGGCTTCCGCTGCCGGCACACGGCGCGCACCGGGGCGGCCGAGCTGCGGGCCCTGTTCGAGCGGGTCGGCCTCACCCGGGCCATGTTCGAGTTCCGCGCCCACACCCGCCTGCGCCAGCTGGAGCACCTGCGGGCCACCGGGGCCCTCGACGCACGCCTGTACTGGGTGAGCCGGCCGCCGGCCCGGCCTCCGGTCGAGGCGGCGTGACGGGCGGGTCCGTGCCCGACGCTCCGGCCGCCCTCCCGCCCTGCCGGTGCTGCGAGGCGCCGCTCACGCACCTCGTGGTCGACCTCGGCATGTCGCCGCTGGCCAACCGATTCCTGACCGCCGAGCAGTGCCGGGAGATGGAGCCCTTCTACCCGCTCCGCCTCTGGCTCTGCACGGCCTGCGGGCTCGTGCAGCTCGAGGAGTTCGAGACCCCCGAGCGCATCTTCACCGACTACGCCTACTTCTCCTCCTACTCTGACTCCTGGGTCCGCCACGCCCGCGACTACGCCGAGATGGCCATCGCCCGCTTCGGCCTGGGGGCCGACAGCCGCGTGGTGGAGATCGCCAGCAACGACGGCTACCTCCTGCAGCACTTCGTCGCCCGCGGCATCCCGGTGCTGGGCATCGAGCCGGCCGCCAACGTGGCCGAGGCGGCCCGGGCGCGCGGCATCCCGACCGTGGTCGAGTTCTTCGGCACGGCCAGCGCCCGGCGGCTGGCCGCCGAGGGCGTGGCCGCCGACCTCGTCGTGGCCAACAACGTGCTGGCCCACACCCCCGCGCTGCGGGACTTCGTGGCCGGGCTCCGCCACGTGCTCCGGCCCGGAGGGACGGTCACGCTCGAGTTCCCGCACCTCGAGCGGCTGCTGGCCGAGAACCAGTTCGACACGATCTACCACGAGCACTTCTCGTACTTCTCGCTGACCACGGTCGACCGCCTCTTCCGCGACCACGGCCTCCGGGTGGTGGACGTGGAAGAGCTGCCCACCCACGGCGGCTCGCTGCGGGTCTACGCCCAGGCCGCGGAGACGGCCGGTCCGCGCCTGCCGCGGGTGGACGAGGTGCTGAGCCGCGAGGCGGCCGGGGGCCTGACCCGCCCGGAGCGCCTGGCCGCCTTCGCCGAGCAGGTCGAGGCCACCAAGCGGGACCTGCTGGAGTTCCTGATCGCCGCCCGCCGGGCCGGGCGCCGCATCGCCGGCTACGGCGCCCCCGGCAAGAGCACCACGCTGCTCAACTACTGCGGCATCCGGACCGACTTTCTCGAGTACACCGTGGACCGCAGCCCCGTGAAGCAGGGGCGCTTCCTGCCCGGCACGCACATCCCGATCCACCCGCCGGAGCACCTGGCCCGTACCCGGCCCGACTACGTGCTGATCCTGCCCTGGAACCTCAAGGACGAGATCATGGAGTCGGTCGGCTGGATCCGGGACTGGGGCGGCCAGTTCGTGGTGCCGATCCCCGAGGTGAAGGTGCTGCCGTGATCTTCCAGCCGCTGCGGCTCAAGGGGGCGTTCGTGGTCGAGCCGGAGCCGGTGGTCGACGAGCGCGGCTTCTTCGCCCGCACCTGGTGCCGCCGGGAGTTCGAGGCGCAGGGGCTGCACGCCGACCTGGCCCAGTGCTCCGTCTCCTTCAACGCCCGCCGGGGGACGCTGCGCGGGCTGCACTACCAGGCCGAGCCCCACGCCGAGGTCAAGCTCGTGCGCTGCACGCGGGGCGCGATCTGGGACGTCCTCGTCGACCTCCGGCCGGACTCGCCGACCTTCAAGGAGCACGCGGCGGTCGTGCTGGACGAGACCAACCGCCGGATGGTGTACGTCCCGGAGGGCGTCGCCCACGGCTTCCTGACCCTGGCCGACGCCACCGAGGTCTTCTACCAGATCTCGGCCTTTCACCACCCGGCCTCGGCGCGCGGCGTCCGCTGGGACGATCCGGCCTTCGCCATCCCGTGGCCGGAGCCGGTGCGGGTGATCTCCGAACGCGACCGGACCTTCCCCGACTTCGACGGAGGCCGCCGCCCGTGATCCGGCTGGACCCGCTGCCGACGCTGGCCCCGCCGCCCGGGATCGGAGAGGAGATGCACCGCTTCATGACCGAGCTCTACCCGATCTGCCGCAGCCTCACCGGCGACGGCGTGCGGGAGACGCTGCGGCGCATCCAGAAGCACGTGCCGCTGACGGTGCACGAGGTGCCGAGCGGCACGCCGGTGCTGGACTGGACGGTGCCCAAGGAGTGGACCATCCGCGACGCCTGGGTGGCCGACGCCCGCGGCCGGCGCGTGATCGACTTCCAGCGTTGCAACCTCCACGTGGTCGGCTACAGCGTGCCGGTGAGGGCCACGCTCTCGCTCCGCGAGCTCCGGCCGCATCTGCACACGCTGCCCGACCGGCCTCACTGGATCCCGTACCGGACCTCGTACTGGGAGCCGCGCTGGGGGTTCTGCCTGCCCCATGCGGTGCTGGAGAGCCTCGACGAGGGGCCCTACGAGGTGGTCATCGACAGCACGCTGGAGGACGGCCACCTGACCTACGGGGAGTGCCTGCTGCCGGGCGAGGAGCCGGAGGAAGTCCTGATCTCGGCCCACGTCTGCCACCCCTCGCTGGCCAACGACAACCTCTCCGGCATCGCCGTCGCCGCCTTCCTGGCCCGGGCCCTGGCCGACGAGCGGCGCCGCTACTCCTACCGGTTCCTGTTCGCTCCCGGCACCATCGGGGCCATCACCTGGCTGGCCCGCAACGAGACGGTCGTGCCCCGCATCCGGGCCGGCCTGGTGGTGGTCTGCGTCGGCGACCCAGGCCATCTGACCTGGAAGAAGACCCGCCGCGGCGACACCGAGCTGGACCGCGCCGTCACCCACGTGCTGCGCCACTCGGGGCGGCCCCACGAGATCGTCGACTTCTTCCCCTACGGCTACGACGAGCGCCAGTACGGCTCACCGGGCTTCGACCTGGCCGTCGGCTCGCTGAGCCGCACGCCGCACGCCCGCTTCCCCCAGTACCACACCTCGGCCGACGACCTGGACTTCGTGCGCCCCGAGTGCCTGGCCGACTCTTTCGCGGTCTACCGGGCGGTGCTGGGCGTGCTCGACAACAACCGGACGTACCGGAACCTCCACCCCAAGGGTGAGCCGCAGCTGGGCCGGCGGGGCCTCTACCGCTCGCTGGGCGGCCACCTGGACGCGGCCGGGCGCGAGATGGCGATGCTCTGGGTGCTGAACCTGAGCGACGGCCGGTGGAGCCTGCTCGACATCGCCGAGCGCTCCGGCCTGCCCTTCACCACCGTCCGGGCGGCCGCCGACCTGCTGCTGGCCCACGGGCTGCTGGCATGAAGCCCTTCGAGGGGCAGGTGGCCATCGTGACCGGCGCCAGCAGCGGCGTGGGCCGCGCGCTGGCCATCGCGCTGGCGGCGGCCGGCGCCGCCGTGGGCGTGGTCGGCCGCAAGCCCCCGGCGCTGGCCGACGTCGCCGAGGCCGTCGCCCGCGCCGGAGGCCGGGCCTTCATCTTCGAGGCGGACCTGGCCGTCGAGTCCGCCGTCGAGGCGCTGGCCGAGGCGCTCGGCCGCGACCCCGGGCGCGTGGACGTCCTCGTGCACAGCGCCGGCGTGCACGCCGGCGGCGGCCTCGACGA
>DATLZL010000238.1:0-4989 GCA_035574035.1 Binatia bacterium
CCGGCCGCCTCGCCGCCGTCGCCGCCCACGAGCGCCAGCGAGCGCAGGCCGCCCTCCCGGGCGGCCCGGAGCGCGGCCAGCACGTTCGGCGACCGGCCGCTGGTCGTCAGCGCGACCAGCACGTCGCCGGGACGGCCCAGCGCTTCCACCTGGCGGCGGAAGACGTCCTCGTACCCGCAGTCGTTGGACCAGGCGGTGAGCACGCAGGAGTCCGCGGTGAGGGCCACCGCCGGCAGCGCGCGGCGGCCCGGCGTCTTGAAGCGCCCGACCAGCTCGCCGACGAAGTGCTGGGCCTGGCTGGCGCTGCCCCCGTTGCCGCACGCCAGCACCTTGCCCGAGCCCGCGAAGCAGGCGGCCAGCAGGTCGGCGGCGTCCACGATGCGCTCGCGCAGCCGGCGGCGCGACTCGCGCAGCGTGCTGACCAGGTCATCGAAGGCCCGCTCGACGGCGGCCAGCTCCGCCGCCTGCTCGCGGCGGCGCGGGTCGCCGGCGGCCAGCACGTCCTCGTAGAGGGCGGCCACGCCGTCGGCCACGCGGGCCCAGGTGAAGAGGTCGTGGGCCCGGCGGATGGCCTGGCGGCGGACCACGTTCATGAGCCGGGGGTTCCGGAGCAGCGCCGCGACGCGCTCGGCCACCGCGTCGGGATCGCGCGGCGGCACCAGGTAACCCGTCTCGCCGTCGCGCACGGTGTACTTGATGCCGCCCACATTGCTCCCCACCACCGGGGTACCGCAGGCCATGGCCTCGACCGGAGTGATGCCGAAGGGCTCGTACCACGGCACGGTGACGAAGACGTCGGCCGCGCTGTAGTAGTACTTGAGCACGTCGCGTCCCCGCCGCCCGACGAACTGGACGGCGTCGGCCACGCCCTCCTCGCGCGCCACCGCCATCAGGCGGCCGATCTCGGGGGTCACGCCGGGATCGGGGTCGTTGGACTCGCCGCCCACGATCAGCATGCGGGCCGCGATGCCGTGCTCGCGGCGCAGGCGGGCGAAGGCCCGGATGGCGGTGTCCACCCCCTTGCGGGGCACCATGCGCCCGAGCTGCAGGATGAGCGGCTCGTCGGGCAGGAGACCCAGCGTCACCCGGGCCAGCGCCTTGGAGATCGGCCAGAACTCGGCGGGGTCGAAGCCGCCCGGGATGACCGTGATGCGGGCGGGATCGGCGTTGTACCAGCGGATCAGGTCCTCCTCCTCCTGCGGGCACTCGGCGATGATGTGGTCGGCCTCCATCACCACCCGGTCCTCGATGGCGAAGCGCTCGTCGGGGAAGTCGTCGGCCTTGTGCTGGTGCAGGCGCCGGATGCGGCCCAGCGCGTGGAAGGTCACCACGAACGGCAGCCCCAGCGCCTGCTTCAGCTCGGCCGCGACCAGGCCCGACATCCAGAAGTTGGCGTGGACGATCGCGTAGCGGGGCCGCTGCCGGCGCGCGAACCGCGCCACCCAGTCGGTGAAGTCCGCCATGTACGGCAGGAGCTGCTCCTTCCGGACGGGCGTGGCCGGCCCCGCCGGCACGTGAACGATCCGGATCCCCTCCACCCATTCGGCGGTCTCGGGCAGCAGGGCGCCGTCGCGGCGGGTGAAGATGTCCACTTCGTAGTCGAGCCGAGCCAGGTGGCGGGCGAGTTGTCCGACGTACACGTTCTGGCCTCCGCTGTCCGTGCCGCCCAGGATGGCGAGCGGCGAGGCGTGCTCGCTGATCATCGCCACGCGCTTCTTTGCCGTCATGACTCCACGCTCCCGCGGGCTGGATGTACTTTCGACAACGAACCCTATGAATTTCGCTTCCCCACGCCGCCGACCGCCTCGTAGAATCGGGTCAGCCGTAGGCAATCGTTTTCACATCCGATGGCTCGCCTCGCGCCGCCCCGGCTGTGCGCGCCCGCTCTCCGGCGCCTGCTCGACGGGTTCTCTCCCGACGTGCGCCGGGCGCTCACCATCGACGTGGCGGCCGCGCTGCTGGCCGTGCTCTTCACCGCCCTCACGGGGCCGTTCCACGGGCTTTACCTGCGGCGCGAGCTCGGGGCCACGCCGCTCGTGTTCTCGCTGCTGGCCTCGGCCAACGCCGCCTGTCTCCTGCTCTCGGTGGTGCTGTCCCGGGTCGTCGCCGGCTGCCGCCCCCTGACCTGCGTCGTCTGGTGCGCGGTGCTGGCGCGCGGCCTCTACCTGCTGGCGCCGTTCATCCACTCGCCGTGGCCGTTCGTCGGCATCCTGGTCGGCGGCACGCTGCTCGGGACCGTGAGCGGGCCGGCCCACGCCGCGCTCGTCCAGCAGGTGTACCCGCGCGAGGAGCGCGGCCGGGCCCTGGCGGTGGTCCGCGTGGCGGCCGCCGGCCTCGGCATCGCGCTGGCCCTGGCCGCCGGCCACCTGGTGGCCGTGCTGGGGTACCGGATCGTGTTCGCCGGCGCGGCGCTGTTCGGCGTCGCCGCCGCCCTGGTCCTGCGCCGGCTGCCGGTGCCGAGGGAGCCGCTGGGCGAGAGCTGGGGCGCGACCGGCGCCGGCCGGGCCTGGACCATCGTGCGGGACGACCGCGCCTACCGGCGTCTGCTGCTGTCGTCCTTCGTGTTCGGCTCCGGCATCTGGCTGATGATGCCGGCCACCCCGCTGGTGCTGGCCGACGTGCTGCAGGTCACCACTGCGCAGGTCAGCACCCTGGCCGCCGTGGCCGCCGCCGCCAGCATCGCCGGCAACCTGGTGTGGGGTCGGCTGGCCGACCGCCACTCGAGTCTCACGACGCTGCGCGCGGTCTACCTGGTGGGGGCGCTGACACCGCTCGTCTACTACTCGGCCGCCTCGCCCTGGATGCTGGTGGCCGCCACCCTCACCGAGTCGCTCATGGCGACCGGCCTGGACCTGGTCTGGATGCTGGTCGTGATCGACTTCGCCGGGCCCCGCCGGGCGGCCGCCTACGCCGCCGTCGCGGCGACGCTGGCCGGCGTGCGCGGCGTCATGGCCCCGCTGGTCGGCGGCATCCTGATCCAGACCGCCGGCCTGCCCGCCGTGTATCTGGCTGCCGCCGCCCTCATGGGGATGGGCGCGCTCCTGGTGAGCCAGCAGATCCGTCAGATCCGCGAGCAGGCCCCGTTCGCCGCCGCCCAGTGCGTGCGGACCGGGCTCATGCGCCTGCAGCACGCCGATCTCGCCCGCTGATCCGATCGCCGGCCGGCGCCGCACCTAGAACACCCCGCGATACCAGGCGCACCCGCGACACACCGCCGGCGGCCGGTGCTCGAGCAGCGCCCGGCGGAACGCGACGTAGGGCTCGCCCGTCCAGACCGCGGCAAAACCGTCCCGGACGTCGCCGAGGATCGCCCGGTCGCCGCCCATCAGCATGCAGCAGGGCTGGACCCGGCCGTCCCAGCGCACATAGGCCGAGCGCCACGGCCAGTCGCAGCCGACCTCCGGCAGCGGCGGCTCGTCGGAGGCCTCGAGCTCGGGCACCCGCACGCGGACGCCGAGGCTCTCGCCGAGGCGGCGCGCTTCGGCGAACAGGTCCTCGACCTCCGCCGCCGTCGGGCCCGGGCCGGCGACGTCGCTCCAGAGCGCCTCCGAGGCGGCGAAGGCCCGGATCTCCCGGTAGGCGCCGGCCGGGTCGGTGTCGCTGAACGAGTGCGAGAGGTTCTGCACCCGAAGCTGCGGGATCGCCCAGCCCGCCACCAGGCGGACGAGATCGGGCAGGTCGCGCACGTTGCGCCGCATCGCCACGAAGACGACGGCCAGCGAGGGGCGCGTGGCCCGACGCTCGCGCATCACCTCGACGAGGCCGCTCACGTGCCGGCAGACCTTGTCGAAGCGCGCCCCGTCGCGGATCGCCTCGTAGGTCTCCGCTCGCGCCCCGTCCAGCGAGATGTGCAGCCAGTCCAGCCCGGCGGCGACCAGCGCCTCGGCGGTCCGGCGGGTGAGGAGGGTGGCGTTGGTGTTGAAGCCCACGCGGATCCCGCGCGCCGATGCATACGCCACCATCCGGACGAGGTCCGGGGCCATCAGCGGCTCGCCGAGGCCCTGGAGCGTGAGCCGCTCGAGGGTGGGCAGTCCGTCGACGAGCGCCCGGAACCGCTTGAAGTCGACGCTGGCGACGGCGCGGTCGAGCGGCGGCCGGTAGCGGACCAGGCACATGTGACAGCGCAGGTTGCAGGCGCCGGTCACTTCCAGCTGCAGCTCGCTCGGCAGCGGCGGCCGCAGGGGAGTTTGAGGGGGGACCGCCTCGGGTCCCCCCTCATGATGGTCGATGCCCTGGCTGCACCCGCAGTCGATCGTCAGGGCAGTTTGAGGGGGGACCGCCTCGGGTCCCCCCGGCGCGGGCAGATCGGCCAGAGCTTCCAGGACATCCTCCACCGAGATCTCCAGCAGCCCGGGATCCGGGTGCTCGGCGTGCGGGTCACCGCGGCGGCCCCGCCAGATCACGCGGTGCCAGGGCCGGTCGGGCGGCGGTCCCCAGAGTGCCGGCGACACGGGGCCGAAGAGGACGACCGACGGGGTGCGCACCGCCGTCGCGAGGTGCGCCACGCCGGTGTCGGAGCAGAGCACCCGGCCGGCGGCGGCCACGAGGCGGGCCAGCTCGAGCAGATCGGCCGGCTCCGCGACCGCCTCGGAACCGAGTCCCGACAAGCCGGCCAGCACGTCGGCGAGCCGGCGCTCGCCGGGCCCGGCGGTGACGACGACGCGACGTCCGCGCTGCCACTCGGCGCGGGCCACGGCCGCCCAGCGCTCCACCGGCCAGCGCCGGGCGCCGTACCGGCTGCCGGGGTGGATCACCGTGGCACCGAGACCGACGTCGGGCAGCGGACCGGGGACGGCGAGGTCGAGCCGGGCGGGGTCGGCGGCGATCCCCACCTCGCGCAGCAGCCGGCACCAGCGCTCGACCTCGTGCTCGTCGGCCCGCCACGCCGGCCGGCCGGCGCTCTCGGGCACATCAGGATGGGCGAAGGCGATCAGGCCGCCCGGCCGCAGCGCGAGGAGCAGGCGGTGGCTCTCGGGCCCGCGGCCGTGG
>DATLZL010000239.1:0-4623 GCA_035574035.1 Binatia bacterium
GCCGGCGCCGGGAGCCGGCCGGCGGCGAGCGCGGCGCCCAGGGCGCCCAGCGCCCCGAGCGCCCGCCGGCGGCTGATTCCCGGCGGCCTACTCATCGTCGGATCCCCTCCGCCGTGAACTGTACACCATGCGCGGGCTACGCGAAGCGCGCCCCGCCGCCCGCTACTCGAGCCGGTAGGCCTCGGGGTCGGGCTTGAAGGGCCGCGGCAGCCACAGCGGGCGCCGCAGGCCGCCCGGGCCCGGCGCCGGACGCGTCATCCGGAGCCACTCCCGGTAGATCTCGTGGGCGCGGTTCGTGTCCACCACGATGTCGCCGTAGCGGTCGTCGGGGCCGGCCCGCACCACCCGCACCTTCTGGTGCCAGCAGTGCTGGCCGGAGACGGGGTCGGGCTGGACCGGGAAGGTCAGGTTCTGGTTGACGCCGGCGTCCTGCCACCAGATCCGGCGGGAGTCGGGGTCCTCGCTCGGGAACGGGCGCACGCCGTGGACCTGGCGCATCCGCCAGCGGCCCGGCCCCTCGCGGCGGAGGTCCACCAGCGCCGTGGACCAGCGCTCGCCCCCGGTGGACTCGGCCAGCCGCCAGCGGCCGATGTGGTGCGAGCAGGCCACCACGCCCGGCCGGAGCGCCTCGGTCACCCAGACGCGGTCCACGAAGGAGCCGATCGCGGTCTCCACGCGGACCAGGTCGCCGGTGCCGACGCCGATCCGGGCGGCGTCCTCCGGGTTGAGCCACACCGGGTTGGTGTGGGAGAGCTCGGCCAGCCACTTGGCGTTGCCCGAGCGGGTGTGGATCAGCGTCGGCAGCCGGAAGGTCGGCAGCAGCACCATCTCGCCGCGCTCGCGGTCCAGGTTCGACCAGTGCACCTGGCTCCGGATGTACCCGGGCACCGCGTGCTCGGGCCACCGCCACTCCGCGAGCGTGCGCGAGAAGAACTCGAGCCGGCGCGAGGGCGTCGGGAACCCGACCCGCGGCACGCCGTCGATCTCGACGCCCACCGGCTGGCCGGCCCGCGTGACGACCCGGGTGACCGGGTCCACCTGCGCGCCCTCGAGCTCCCGCGGGTCGAGCGCCCGCTCGTGGCTCTCGTAGACGCCGTCCTCGATCAGGAAGGCGCCGTAGCGGCGCATGTACTCGAGCGGCGTGAGCCCCTCCTTGGCCGCCGCCTCCGGCAGCCCCGGCACCGAGTGCTCGAAGATCCACCGGTAGAACTCCTCGATGCGGAGCTTCTCGCCCGGCCGGTAGGGCGACTCGAACCAGCGGCGGATGCCGAGGGCGCCGTCGGGGTCGATCCGCCAGGAGAGCTCGATCCAGAGTTCGTCCTCCTCCCACACCTGGCCGATGCCGGCCGCCTCGTGGGCCTGCCAGGTCCAGTCGAACCGGCGGCCCTGGCGCTCGAGCGCCACCCGCAGCACCGGCTGGCGGAAGCCGATCCACCGCGCGGCGTGCGTCTCCTGCGACATCAGGTCGTGCCGCTCGGAGGCGTGGCCCATCGGCAGCACGTAGTCGGCGAACCACGCCGTCTCGCTCCAGATCGGCGTCAGGCAGGCGTGGCACTCGACCTTGGTCTCGTCGGTCAACGCCTCCACCCACGACAGACCGTCGGGGTTGGTCCACACCGGGTTGTAGACCCGGGTGAAGTACATGGCCAGCCGGCCCCGCCCCTCGCGCAGCAGGTGCGGCAGGAGAAAGGACATCTCGAAGAACGCCAGCGGGTACTCGCGCGGCATCAGGAGCTCGCTCCACACCCGCGCCGGCGGCGGCATCAGGGGCGGCAGGGGGATCGCCTTGTGGTAGAGGTTCGGCGCCGTCCCACCCGGCGTGCCGACCGCCCCCATCAGGACCACGAGGAACTGCAGGGCCCGCGCCACCTGCCAGCCGCCCAGGTTGCCGGCGGCGGCGTTGCGCCAGATGTGGGTGGCCAGCGCCGGGCCGGCCTCGGCGATGGCCCGCGCGACCTCCACCAGGGTGGCGGCCGGCACGCCCGACTCGCGCTCGACGAACTCCGGGGTCAAGGCCGCGTACTGCTCCTCGAGCGCCCGCTCGAAGGCCTCGTAGGTCACCGGCAGGTCCGGGCGCGCCTCGCGCAGGTACTCCTCCCAGTTCACCCAGCGCCGGACGAACTCGCGGTTGTAGCGGCGCTCGACGATCAGGAGCCGGCAGAAGCCCAGCAGCAGCGCCGCCTCCGTGCCCGGCCAGGGCGCCAGCCACCAGTCGGCCATCGAGGCGGTGTTGCTCAGCCGGGTGTCGATGACGCAGAGCCGGGCGCCCCGCATCTTGGCCTCGACGATGCGCTGGGCGTGGGGGTTGAAGTAGTGGCCGGTCTCGAGATGCGAGGACAGGAGCAGGATGAACCGGGCGTTGGCGTGGTCGGGCGAGGGTCGGTCCATCCCCATCCAGAACGCGTAGCCGGCCCGGGCGCTCGACGAGCACACGTTGGTGTGGCTGTTGTGGCCGTCGATGCCCCAGGCGTGGAACACCCGCTGCAGGTAGACGAGCTCGTGGCCGGGGCGCCCCAGGTGGTACATGACCTCGTTGGGCCGTCCCTCGACGATCGCGCGTCGGATGCGGCCGGCGATGTCGTCCAGCGCCTCGTCCCAGCTGACGCGCTCCCACTGCCCGCCGCCGCGCGGCCCCCGCCGGCGCAGCGGGTAGCGGATGCGCTCGGGGTCGTTGACCTGGTTGAGCGTGGCCGGCCCCTTGGCGCAGTTGCGCCCCCGGCTGCCGGGGTGGACGGGATTGCCCTCGAACTTGTGGATGCGCCCGCTGGCCTTGTCCACGTAGGCCAGGAGCCCGCAGGCCGCCTCGCAGTTGAAGCAGATCGTGGGGATCATCGCGAACCGTCGCTCCACCCGCCGGGGCCAGGCCGCCGGGTCGTACTCGCGCCAGTCGTCCCACCGCTCCGGCGGCGGGTAGGCCGCCAGCCCGCCGGCCGGAGGCGGCAGGTCCCGCGCGATGGGATGTAGCGGCTCGGAGCTCACGACAGCGGGATCGCCTGGCCGGCGGTCACCCATACATCCTCCCAGAGCCAGAGTCCGGCCAGCGCCAGCGCCGCCGCCGGCACGGTGCCCGGTGGGCCCAGCGAGATCAGGACCAGCGGCAGCACGGTGCCGCCGGCGACGACCCCGCCCCAGAAGCGCCGGCCGAGGGCCCCGCGGGTCACCAGGCGGGCGGCGCGCGCGGCGTCCACGCTCGGGTGGCGGCTTGCGAGGTCGGCGAGCAGGAGCCCGGCGTTGAGCCCGAGCGCGACGGCCAGCACGAGGCCCAGGTCGGCCAGCGTCTCGGCGTCGCGCCGGTGCGCCGCCTCGGCGAGGATCAGGGCCGCCGAGCCGGCCAGCACCGCACCGACCAGCAGGTGCGGGAGCGTGAGCGGGCTCTGCCAGAAGTCGCGCCCCTCGGCCTGGCCGAAGAGGAAGGCGCTGTAGCCGGCGGCGGCGAGCGCCAGGACGGCCGTCGGCGCCGCCAGCGCCGTCAGCGCGCCGGCGCGGCCGGTCACGCCGGCCAGGAGCCAGAGCGTGCCGATCGCGCCGTAGGCGAGCAGGATCCAGGCGCCCCACACGAGCCAGGAGCTCGGGTTGCCCTTGAAGAAGAGGTAGTGGAAGCGCTCGGGGCGCTTGAGGTCGGCGATCAGCAGTCCGCCGGTCAGGGCCAGGAAGGCGAGGGCCAGCCCAGGCGCGGCCAGGCCCGAGAGCCAGCCGCCTTCGGCCCGGCCCAGCAGCACGGCGGCGGCGGCCAGCAGCAGCGTCCCGGCGGCGATCGCCTTCGTCCAGAGGTAGGCGCCGACCTTCCAGCCCCACGGCCGCGGCGTGCGGGGCGCGTCGTACACGGGCCGGACGAGGGCTCCGTCGTCGCCGTCGACGGCGGCCACCATCTCGACCAGCGTCCGCTCGGCCGGCGGCCGCTCGGCCCAGAGGTAGGTGGCGGCCGGCGCCTGGAGCGACGGCGTCAGGGCGGCGGCATCGGCACCGAGGTAGAAGACCTTCGGCCGCGTCCCCTGCTCCGGCTTGCGCACCTGTGCCGGCTCCCGGGCCAGCAGCCGGGCGATGGCAGACTCGGGGTCGTCGAGATCGCCGGCGACGATGGCCTGCTCGGGACAGACGATGACGCAGGCCGGCTGCAGGCCGACCTCCACGCGGTGGGCGCAGTAGTGGCACTTGGCGGCGGTGCCGGTGGCGGGGTCGATGTAGAGCGCGTCGTAGGGGCAGCCCTGCAGACACGACTTGCAGCCGATGCAGCGGTCGCGGTCGAAGTCCACGATGCCGTCGGGCCGGTGGTAGAGGGCGACGGTGGGGCAGATGGCGACGCAGGGGGCGTCCTCGCAGTGGTTACATCGCAGCACCGCGAAGAAGCGGCGGGTGTGGGGAAAGGTCCCGCGCTCGACGTACTTGACCCAGGTCCGGAAGGCGCCCAGCGGGACCTGGTTCTCCTCCTTGCAGGCCACCGTGCAGGCGTGGCAGCCGATGCAGGTCCGCTGGTCGATCACGAAGCCGTAGCGCACTCCGACTCTCCCCTCAGCGCGTGAGCACGTCCCACCACACGCGCACGCCGATCGCCCCGATGGTGACGCCCAGGGCGAGCCTCAACTGGTCGGCGCTCAGGCGCCGGCTCACCGCCGCGCCCAGCTG
>DATLZL010000240.1:0-3316 GCA_035574035.1 Binatia bacterium
CGGTGCGGGCCGACCCGCAGGCCCTGGACCGCATCCTGAGCAACCTCGTCGCCAACGCCGTGAAGTACGCCCCGCGGAGCACCCACGTGCGCCTCGCCGCCCGGGCCGAGGCCGCTCGCGTCATCATCACGGTCGATGACGAGGGGCCGGGCATCCCGCCGGCGCTGGCCGCGCGCGTGTTCGAGCCCTACTTCCGCGTCGCGGAGACGGCGGCCGGCGTGCCGGGAGCCGGACTCGGACTCGCCGTCGTCAAGGCGCTGGTGGAGGCGCAGGGCGGCCGCATCGCGATCGCCGGCGAGCCCGGTCGCGGCACGCGAGTGACGCTCGAATTGCCCGCCGTTCCTTGACACGTTTCAACGTCGGTGTGTACCCTTTGCTGGCTATGCCCAGGCGTGACGAGGTCGCCGAGCGGATGGCCGATGCGGTCCTCAAACGCCTCACCGGCCGGAAGATCGTGGAGGTCAAGGACGAGGCCGCGGCTCGCGCCGTCATCCGGCACGTTCTGCTGGAGGACCTGACCACCGAGGAACGGATCGAGGCCGAGGCCCGCCAGATCCTCCTCGACCACGCCAAGGCGATCAAGGACTCGGCCGCCGACTACCGGGCGCTGCTCGGCAAGGTGAAGGAGAAGCTGGCGCGCGAGCGAGGGTTCGTCCTGTGATGCGCATGAGCCGCGAGCGCGTCTTCCACCTCGCGGACCGCATCGTCAAGGAACTCGAGGCGGTCCCCGGGCTCACGGTGAAAGCTCCCGACGATCTCCGGCTCGAGATCGTCCGCGCCCTCACGGACGAATCCAAGCTCGAGGAGTCCATCGACGGCGAGGTGCGCAGGATCCTCGCCTCCTATGCGCGGCCGGCGCCGGAGGGCAGCCCGCAGTGGGAGGTCCTCTACCAGAAGACGCGGGAAGAGGTACGGCGGCGGCGGTTCCGGCTGTGACCCGGCTGGTCGTCGCGATCACCGGCGCGACCGGCTCCATCTACGGCATCCGACTTCTCCAGGTTTTGCGCGGCTACCCCGACATCGAGACCCACCTGGTCATCTCCCGCCCCGGCAAGCGGACGATCGTCGAGGAGACCGACGTGTCGGTGGCGGAGGTCGAAGCCTTGGCCGCCCACCGGTACGATAACGCCGACATCGGAGCCGCCATCGCCTCCGGCTCGTTCCACACCGCCGGGATGGTCATCGCGCCCTGCTCGGTCAAGACGGCGGCGGCGGTGGCCGCCTGCCACTCCGACAACCTGATCGCCCGGGCCGCCGACGTGACTTTGAAGGAAGGTCGGCCGCTGATCATGCTGGTGCGCGAGACCCCGCTGCACGCCGGGCACCTGCGGATGATGCTGGCGCTGGCCGAGATGGGCGCCGTTGTCCTGCCCCCCATGCCGGCGTTCTACAACCGCCCCCGCGATCTCGACGACATCGTCAACCACACCGTCGCCCGCGTGCTCGACCGCCTGCGCCTGCCCCAGTCGCTCGTCGCCGAGTGGAAAGGCACCCATCCCCGCGTCGCCGGCCACCCGCTGAGTGGTTGACCTTTCCGTCGTCGTCCCGGTGTACAACGAGGCGGAGAGCCTGCCTCCGCTCTGGCAGGAGCTGCGGCCGGTGCTGGAGGGGCTGGGGCTCGCCTTCGAGGTGATCTTCGTCGACGACGGCAGCGAGGATCGGAGCGCCGAGGTCGTGCGCACGCTGCGCGAGCGGGACCCGCGGGTGCGGCTGGTGCGGTTGAAGGCCAACGCCGGGGAGACGGCGGCGACCGACGCCGGCTTCCGCGCCGCGCGCGGCCGCTGGGTGGTGACGATGGACGCCGACCTCCAGAACGACCCGGCCGACATCCCCCGACTGCTCGCCCACCTGGACCGCTGGGACGCCGTCACGGGCTGGCGGGTGAACCGGGGCGCGGGCGACTCCTGGCGGCGCCGCCTGGCCTCACGCGTGGCGAACCGGATTCGCAATGCGCTCAGCGACGACGACGTGCAGGACAGCGGGTGCACGTTCCGCGCCTTCCGGCGCGAGTGCCTCCGGGATCTGACGCTCTACCGCGGCTTTCACCGGTTCATCCCGACGCTGCTCAAGATGCACGGGTACCGGGTGCTGGAGCTGCCGGTCAACCACCGCCCGCGCCGGTTCGGCCGGTCGAAGTACGGGGTCTGGAACCGGGCCTTCGGGGCGTTCGCCGACCTCCTGGTCGTGCGCTGGATGAAGAACCGCATGTTGCGGTACGAGGTGGCGGAGGACGTGGGCGGGTGAACATCCTCCTGGTGGGGCTCGGACGCTGGGGCGAGAGGCACCTGCGGGTCCTGCGCGAGATCGGCGCGACCGTCTGGGCGGCCGACCCGTCGCCGGCGCGGCGGCAGTGGGCGATCAGCCAGGGGGTCGAGCCGGACCGGGTCGTGCCCGATTACCGGCCGGCGCTGGATCGGGTCCAGGCCGTCGACGTTGTCACGCCCGCCGACAGCCACCGGGAAGTCGCGGCGGCGGCGCTGGCCGCCGGCCGGCACTGCTTCGTGGAGAAGCCGCTGGCGATGACGGCGGCCGAGGGCCGCCTGCTCGGCGACGCCGCCCGGGCCGCCGGTCGCGTGCTGCAGGTCGGCCACATCTTGCGGTTCCACCCCGTCACCGACGGGCTCCGGACTGCCCTCGCCGAGGGGCGGATCGGCGAGGTCCGCTTCGCCACCGCGCGCTTCGCCGGTTTCAAGCGACCGCGAACCGACGTCGGCGTCACCCAGACCGACGGCCTCCACTTCTTCGACCTGTTCGCCTTCCTGCTGGGCCGGCCGGCCGCCCGGGTGACCGCCGTGCAGCGCGACCACCTCGGCCGCGGCCTCGACGACATGGCGGTCACCGTCGTCGAGTACGGCCCGGTCACCGTGGTTGTCGAGACGAACTACTTCGTGCCCGGCACGTGGCGGCAGTGCGTGGTGGTCGGCGAGCGCGGCGCCCTGGTCGCGGACTACCGCGCCGGCACCCTCGTCCTTCACGGCGGCGAGCACCGCCGCCGGGGGTCCGGCTGGGAGGCGGTCGACCACGGCCAGGACGTGCTGCCCACCGGCGGCGGCGAGCCGCTCCGGCTCGAGCTGGAGGCGTTCCGCGACGCCTGCGCCGGCCGCCGGCCGGTGCCCGTCACGGCCGCCGACGGCGTGCGGGCCCTCGAGATCGTCGAAGCCGCCGCCTGCTCGGCCCGCGAAGGCCGCGCCGTCAAGCTCTGAGGGCCGGGCGCGGCAGGGGGAGGCCGCACCATGGAGCCGACCGCGCTGAGCGAGCTATTCCGGGGGACCCTGTCCGAACTGCTCGGCGTCCGCTTCGTCGAGGCGGGCCCGGA
>DATLZL010000241.1:0-8368 GCA_035574035.1 Binatia bacterium
CGTCGGCATGTCGAAAGCCGTCGACAGCCCGGTCTGCCCGGCCTTGAGCAGGAAGTGAAAGCGCTGGTTCGTGTCCTCGGGCGTGCCGAAGCCCGCGAACATGCGCATCGTCCACAGGCGCCCGCGGTACATCGTCGGGTAGACGCCGCGGGTGAACGGGTACTCGCCGGGGTAGCCCAGCTTCTCCTCGTAGGACCAGCCGGCCAGGTCCTCCGGCGTGTAGAGCGGCTGGACGGGCAGGCCGGACAGCGTCTCGAAGCGCACCGGCCGCTCCGGCGCCCGCCGGCGGAACGGCTCGTACGTCTCCTCCTCCCAGCGTCGCTTGCCGCTCATGCCCAGCCTCCCAGCACCTCGCGGGCGATGATGATTTTCTGGATCTGCGAGGTGCCCTCGTAGAGCTGCAGGATCTTGGCGTCGCGGAAGTAGCGCTCCACCTGGTACTCCCGGGTGTAGCCGTAGCCGCCGTGGACCTGGATGGCGTCGGTGGTGACGCGCATGGCCGTCTCGGCGGCGAAGAGCTTGGCCATGGAGGCCTCCTTCGTGTAGGGGCGCCCGGCGTCCTTGAGCGCGGCCGCCCGCAAGGTCAGCCACCGGGCGGCCTCGATACCGGTGGCCATGTCGGCCAGCATCCACTGCACCATCTGGTGCTCGCCGATGGGCACCCCGAACGTCTTGCGCTCGCGGGCGTACTGGAGAGCCAGGGCGAACGCGCCCTCGGCGATGCCCACGCCCTGGGCTCCGATGGCGATGCGGCTCGAGGTCAGCGTGGCCATGGCGATCCGGAACCCCTGCCCCTCCTCGCCCAGGCGGTTCGCCACCGGGACCCGGCAGTCCTCGAAGACGAGCTCGGCGGTGTCGGAGGCCCGGATGCCGAGCTTGTCCTCGGTCCGGGCGACCGTGAATCCCGGCGTCCCCTTCTCGACCAGCAGGGCGATGATCCCGCGGTGGCCCCGGCTGCGGTCCGTCTGGCAGAAGACCAGGGCGGCCGCCGCCTCCCGGCCGTTGGTGATGAAGCGCTTGCGCCCGTTGAGGACGTAGTGGTCGCCGTCGCGCACGGCCAGCGTCTGCTGGTTGGCGGCGTCGGAGCCGGCCTCCGGCTCGGTCAGCGCGAAGCAGCCGAGCCGGGTCCCCTGGGCGTAGGGGGCGAGGAAGCGCGCCTTCTGCTCGTCGGTGCCCCAGGTGGCGACCGGCTCGCAGTAGAGCGAGTTGTTCACGATCATGATGACGGCGTGGGAGGCGCACACCTTGGCGATCTCGATGGTGGCCAGCGCGAACGCCACCGCGTCGCCGCCGGCGCCGCCCCACCGCTCCGGCACGGTCATGCCGAGCAGCCCCAGCGCTCCCATGCGCTTGACCGTCTCGTGGGGGAACCGGCCTTCGCGGTCGATCTCGTCGGCGATGGGCCGGATCTCGCTCTCGGCGAACTCCCGGGCCATCGCCTGGACCATCTGCTGCTCGTCGGTCAGGTCGAACCGCATGGCCACCTCGGCCGCGACTACTTCTCCAGCAGCCGCTTGAACTCCTGCGTGAGCGCCGGCACGACCTCGAACAGGTCGGCCACGATCCCGTAGTCGGCGATCTTGAAGATCGGCGCCTCCGGGTCCTTGTTGACGGCCACGATCACCTTGGACGTGCGCATCCCGGCCAGGTGCTGGATGGCGCCCGACACGCCGAAGCCCATGTAGAGCTTGGGCGAGATCGTCCGCCCGGTCTGGCCGATCTGGAACCGGTGCGGCCGCCAGCCGGCGTCCACCGCCGCCCGCGAGGCGCCCACCGCGCAGTTGGGCAGGACAGCCGCCAGCTCCTCCAGGATCCGGTAGTTCTCGGGCCCCTTCATCCCGCGCCCGCCCGAGAGCACGATCTCGGCCTCGGTGAGCTCGGGCAGGCCGGTCGCAGCCTCCTCGCGCCGCTCGACGAAGCGCATCTGCGCCGGCGGGATGGCCGGCTTGACCCGCTCGACCGCCGGGCTGGCTCCGGCCCGGGCCTCGGCCGGACGGAAGACGTTCGGGCGCAGGGTGGCCACCCACGGCGGGCCCGCCCACGTCACCTTCGCCAGCAGCTTGCCGGCGTAGACCGGCCGGGTGGCCACCAGCCTGTCGCCGTCCATGGCCAGCGCCATCGTGTCGGCCGAGATGCCGACGCCGAGCCGCGCGGCCAGCCGGGCCAGCAGCTCGCGCTGGCGGCTCGTCACCGGCCCGAAGATCGCCCGCGGGGCGTGCTGCCGGACCAGGTCAGCCAGGACCGGTGCCCAGACCTCGCTCCGGTACGGGGCCAGCGCGGCGTCCTCGACGAGCCGCACGCGCTCGGCGCCCCAGGCCGCGAGCTGCTGCAGACCCTCGTCGCCGGCCCGGTCGGTCAGCCACACGGCCTCGACGGGGCCGCCCAGCCGCGCGGCCTCGCCCAGCACCTCGGCCATCACCTTCTTCGGCGATCCCTGACGATCGTCCTCGACCACGCACCAGAACATCAGATCACCTTCGCCTCTTCGCGGAGTGAGCGCACCAACTCCTTCACCGCCGTCGGCACGTCGCCCTGGATGATCCGGCCCGGCGGTCGCGGCGGCAGGGCCTGGAGCGTCGTCACCGAGAGCTGGACATCGACGCTCACGCCGAGGTCGGTGGCCTTCACCTCGCGGATCTCCTTCTTCTTGGCGCCCATGATGCCCTTCAGGGTCGGATAGCGGGGTTCGTTGAGCCCCTTCTGGGCCGAGAGCACGGCCGGCAGCGGCACGTCGAAGACCTCCAGGCCGCCCTCGACCTGCCGGGCGGCCCGCACGGTCCGGCCCTCGGCGTCGACGGCCTCCTCCATGATCCAGGACAGGCACGGCCAGCCCAGGACCTCGGCCAGCTGGGCCGCCACCGCGCCCATGTCGTCGTCGATGGCCTGGCGGCCGCAGAGCACGAGCTGGGGCGCTTCCTGCTTGACGGCCGCCGCCAGCACCCGGGCGGTGGTCAGCGTGTCGGCCTCGGCCAGGGCCGCGTCGTTGACGTGGATGGCGCGGTCACAGCCCATGGCCAGGCAGGAGCGCAGCGCTTCCTTCACGCGGTCCGGGCCCACCGAGACCGCGACCACCTCGCCCTGGCCGCGCTTTTCCTTGATGCGCAGGGCCTCCTCGACGGCGAACTCGTCGTAGGGGGAGACGATCCAGGTGATGCCGGCGGTCTCGATCTGACGCGGGTCGCTGCCGATCTTCACCTGCGTCGCCGTGTCCGGCACCTGCTTCACGGCTACCAGGATCTTCATGCGGTCGCTCCTTCGTAGGTGAGTTCTCGGGTGATGCGGAAGCGGTCGCCCGGGATGAAGACGCGGTCGAAGACGACGGGGCGCGGGCCGGCGTACGAGGTCCGTTCCGACTCGAACGCCGGCACCCCCGGTCGGCACCCCAGCTCGCAAGCCTCGCGGGCCGGCAGGCGCACCGCGGCCACCGTCTCCCTCGCCCGGGTCAGGATCAGGCCCAGCTTGAATTCCAGGATCTGGCGCAGCGGGGTCGTCGCGAGGTCGGCCTTCAGGACCTCCTCGCCGACGGCGGGCGGCAGGAACGAGCGCTGCAGGCTCATGGGGTGGCCCTCCACCAGCCGGAGCCGCTCGAGCGCCAGCACCCGCGCCCGGGGGCCGAGCTCGAGCGCGGCGGCCACGCGCCGGTCGGCTGGCACGAACCGCGCCTGCAGCACCCGCGTGGTGACGTGCTCGCCCAGCGCCGTGAGCTCGCCGGCAAACCGGCGCAGCGCCAGGATGTCGTACTCGACGGAAGGCGCGGCCACGAACGTGCCGAGGCCATGGCGGCGGACGATGAGATCGTCGCGCTCGAGCACTTCGAGCGCCTGGCGCAGCGTCATCAGCGTCACGCCGAACTCCCGCGCCAGGTGGCGCTGGTTCGGCAGCCGCTCGCCGGGGGCCAGACGGCCGCTGCGGATCTGCTCGCGCAGCTCCTCGGCGATCCGGTGATAGCGCGGAACCCGTCCGATCACGGCGTCTCCGTTCCGGGCCGGTGTTCTAGAACACCACCGGCCGAAAGCGAGGCCGTCAGCGGCTCGGGGAGCGGACGGCCAGGTGCCAGCGGCGCGGTGACGGCCTCGATTGTAGAGGTCGCGCCCGGCCGACGCAACCGCGCCGGCTCACGCCAGCGCCACCCCGCGGACCTCGGGCAGCCCCCGCGCCAGGAGTGACCACTGCCGGCCGTCGTCCTCCGAGACGTAGACGGTCCCCTCTTCCGTACCGAACGCCAGGTGCGGCCCCGAGGCCGTCAGGCATCCGGTGTCGATGTTGCCTTCGAACCACTCCGGCAGGCCTTTCGTGCACCGCTCGAACGATCCTCCCGGACACGCGTAGCGGTAGACGGCGGCCCGGCCACCATGGGGCCCGGTGGAGGCGGTCACGAGGACGGCGTCCTGCCCGGAGGCAACGGCCCGCAGGTAGTGGGCGTGCAGGCCCGCGGTGAGGAACCTCCAGGACTCGCCGGCGTCGTCGCTGGCCCCCAGACCCTCTGCCGAGGCGGCCAGGACGAGACCGGGACGCCGGGGATCGCAGGCGACCTGGTGGACGTCGACGTGGATGTCCACCGTCGGGCGCCACGACTTGCCGGCATCCGTGGAGCGCACGATGCCTCCGACGTGGACGTTCACGTAGAGCGTCCCGGCCGGGTCGGCGGCCATGGAGCGCACGGCGGGCGGGCCGCCCCAGGGGGTGTACCAGTGCCGGCGTCCCTCGACCCGGCGGAACGCCTCGACCGGCCGCAGGGCGCCGCCCTCGAGCCGCAGCAGGTCGGCACCCGCGGTACCGACGAACAGGCCGACCGGCGAGGGCAGGAGGCAGGTGGCGTCCTCAGTCTCCACGTGGGCCACGATCTCCCAGGCGCCGTTCTCTCCCGAGCGCCAGACGGTCCGCCCCTCGCTCAGGACCCACGTGCGTCGCCCCTCGCGCGCCAGCGCCGTGACCTCGCGACCCGCCAGCGGGGCCAGGGCGTGGCGGGCGCCGGCGCCGAACTCGAACAGCCCGAGGGCCGTGCCGACCAGCACGCGCATGAACCCAGGGTACCGCGCCGGCGGCCGGGGCTCAGACCGCCAGCGAGAGCTGCTCCGGCTCGGGCGGCGGCTCCAGACGCACGCGCCGCCGGTCGGCGATCCCGAGCTGCTCGCGCAGGCGCTTGACCAGCGCGCGCACCGGCTCGGCGTCGGTGCTCCGCAGGTAGGCCCGCCCGCGGTAGAGACGCTCGTAGCGCGGCAGGAGGGCCGGCCAGTCGCGCGCCAAATGCTCGAGGAAGTGCTCGCGGGTGCCGGGCCGCAGGTAGAGCAGGTTGCACCAGACGTTGGTGGCGCCGGCGTCGCGGGCCGCCCGCATGACCGCCGAGAGGTTCTCGACGCTGTCGGTGATGCCGGGCAGGATCGGTGCGATGCCGACCCCGGTGTCGAGGCCGGCGTCGACCAGCATCCGCAGGGCCCGCAGCCGCTGGCGGGCCGGCGCCGTGCCGGGCTCGGTCCGCCGGCGGATGTCCTCGTCGAGGGTCGGGATCGAGAAGGTGATGTCCACTTCGGCCCGCCGGGCCGCCTCCTGGAGGACGTCGATGTCGCGCACGATCATCGGGCTGCGCGTGATGAGCCCGAAGGGGTTGCGGCCGGCGGCCAGGGCGGCCAGGCAGCCGCGCGTGAGCCGGTAGCGGCCCTCGGCCGGCTGGTAGGGGTCGGTGGCGGCGCCGATCGCGACGACCTCGCGCCGCCACGACGGCCGCGCCAGCTCCCGGCGCAGCACCTCGACCACATTGATCTTGACGCGCACCGAGCGGCCGTAGTCCTCGCCGGCCGGCCGGTCGGCCCGGCGCTCGAAGGCCCGCACGTAGCAGAACGTGCAGCGGTGGGCGCAGCCCATGTAGGGGTTCAGCGACCAGCGGAACGGCATGCCCTGGACCCGGTTCAGGGCGCTCCGGCAGGGCTCCTCGCGGTACTGCACCGGCGCCATGGCGGCTCGGGCAGAAGGCTATCATGACGCGGGCGGGAACTCAGCGGGAGGGGCGACATGCTGACGGGCAAGGTGGCGATGATCACGGGTAGCGGGGGCCAGCACGGCTTCGGCCGCGCGATCGCGCGGCGGCTGGCGGCCGAGGGGGCCGACCTGCTCCTCACCGACGTGACCCCGACCGGGATGAAAGTCGTGGCCAGCAAGCCGACCGGCGACTGGCGGGGGCTGGAGGCGGTGGCCGACGAGGTGCGGGCGGCCGGGCGGCGGGCGGTGACCGCGACGCTCGACGTCCGGGATGCGGACCAGGTGCAGGCGGCGGTGAAGCGGGCGCTCGACGAGTTCGGGCGCCTGGACATCCTCGTCAACAACGCCGCCGCGCCGCCCGGCGCCGACCGCGTCCCGGTGGTGGAGCTCGGGGAAGAGGCGTGGGACACGGTGCTCGACGTGAACCTGAAAGGCGCGTTCCTCTGCGCCCGGGCAGCGGCCCGGGTGATGCTCGAGCGGGGCACGCGCGGGCGCATCGTCAACATGTCCTCGAACTGCGGCAAGGTGGGCTACCCGCGGATGGCCGCCTACTGCGCCTCCAAGTTCGGGCTGATCGGCTTCACCCAGGCGCTGGCCATGGAGCTGGCGCCGGCCGGTATCACCGTCAACGCGATCTGCCCCGGTGGCGCCGACACCGACCGGCTGGACTACCTCGGGCGCCGGCCCGACGGCTCCTTCGATCCCGCGCTCCGCGCCCGGGCGATCGCCGAGCGCGCCGCCGCCATCCCGCTGGGCCGGCTGGCCACGCCGGAGGACGTGGCCGCGGTCACGGCGTTCCTGGTCTCGGACGAGGCCGAGTACATCACCGGGCAGGCGATCAACGTGGCCGGCGGCAGCGTCATGCACTGAGCTCGGGAGCCGGGAGGGGTCACCCGGCCCGCCGCCGGCCGCGGGCGAGCTCGAAGGCCCATCGCGCCGCCTCGCGGAACTCCTCCCACGACCCCGGCTGGCCCTTCTCCCACTTCTGCCTCACGCGCGGCTCGAGCGCGGCCCAGTCGCCGCGCGCCTCGTGGCCCAGGTCCCAGCCGAGGCGGTAGGCCGGCCAGAATTGCTCGACGGTTCGCCCGGGCCGGGCCAGCGTCGCCGCGAAGTGCTCGCCCACCGCCCGCTCCGTGTCGGCGTCCCAGGCGTCGAAGCCGTGGCCGGCCACGGGGTCGCCGGCCGGATCCTCGGGACGGCGATTCACTCGTGCTCGCCCTCGGTCTCGGTCTTGTCCTCGAGCGGCTGGAGCCCGCCCGGGTGACCGGCGTCCTGGGCATGGCCGAGCCGGCCGGACCCGGGATCGCTTTCCGGCCGCTGCCGACGCGGCGCCTCGGCCGGCGGCCCGCCGGCGTGGCGATCGTCGGCCCCGGCGTCCGACGGGTGCGGCCGGTGGTTGCTCGCTGGGGTGCGTGGCTCGGCGTCGCGTGTTCGGGGCTCGGGGTTATCCATGGCGCGCCTCCGCCCGAAGGGCAGCAAGCGACGCGCCAGCGAGGATCAGCGGCGGCGTTCGAGCGCGGGCAACGGCGTGTCGGCCAGGACGGCTTCGAAGCGCCGGATCGTGCGCCGGCTGGAGCCGAGGTCGAGGCCGCGCTCCAGCCAGCTGTCAATCGTGAGCCGGCAGCGCCCGGCCGCTTCCTCCCGGACCGTCAGGCGGATGACGATCTCCCGGACCCAGCCCGAAGCGCGCGCCTCGAGCGTCTGCGCCTGCAGGTCGTAGCGCGTGAGCCGAGCCCCCATGCGGCGCAGCGCGGCCGCGCTCCGGAGCATCAGCTCCTCGGGCGCCTCCACGTGAACGGCGTGGGCGCGGGCCGTCACGCCGGGCCCGCCCTCACTTCCGGTAGTCGCGCTGCCAGAGCTCGAGGTACTCGCAGGCGTTGCGCTTGATGTCCTCGAGCTCCTCGGGGCTCATCCGCCGCACCGGCTTGGCCGGCACGCCCATGACGAGCCAGCCGGCCGGCACCACCTTGCCCGGCGGCACCAGGGCCCCGGCGCCGACCTGGGCGCCCTGCTCGACCACGGCGCCGTTGAGCACCACGGCCCCGATACCGATGCGGGCGTCGTCCTGCACGGTGCAGGCGTGGACCACGGCCCGGTGGCCGATCGTGACGCCGGCGCCGACGATGCAGGGAAACTGCGGGGTCACGTGCAGCACCGCGCCGTCCTGGACGTTGGAGTTGCGGCCCAGGCGGACGTAGTTGTCCTGGTCGCCGCGCAGCACCGCCAGCGGCCACACGCTGGCCCCGGCCTCGATGGTGACGTCGCCGATGACCTGGGCCGCCTCGTCCACGTAGGCCGCCGGGTCGATGCGGGGGGCGCGGCCGGGCAGAGCGCGGATCACCGGGCGCCGGCGCGCCGGCGGGGCGCCGCGACCCGGGCGGACGCCGGGAGG
>DATLZL010000242.1:0-3082 GCA_035574035.1 Binatia bacterium
AGGGCCAGGGCGAGGCCGCACACCGCCGCGACGGCGGCGGCCGAGCCGCGCAGGCGGCCCGGCGCCGGCGAGCGGCGGCGGGAGGTCCGCAGAAGCGCAGCGAGGAAGAAGACGGTGGTGGCGCCGGCGCCGACGACGGCCTCGGTGAAGGCCACGTCGACGGCGCCGAGGGCCGACCAGATCAGGGCCATGACGAACCCGTAGGCGCCGAGCGCGAGCGCGGCGATGAGCAGGTCGCCCGCGCGGACGGCGACCGCGGCCAGCGCCAGCAGCAGGACGAACAGGGCGGCCAGCAGGCTGTCGCTCACCGGGACTCGCGCTGCCAGGGCCGCACGCCCAGGCGGAAGGCGGCCCGCCCCAGGGCGTGGGTGGCGGTGGGGTTGGCCAGGAAGAGAAAGGCCGCCACGCCGAACACCTTGACCGCGGCCAGGCCGACGCCGGCCCAGACCGCCACCGCGGCCAGCGTGAGCAGCACGCCGAGCGTCTCGGCCTTGCTGACGGCGTGCAGCCGGGTGTAGAAGTCGGGCAGGCGTAGCACCCCGAGGGCGGCCACGGCGTGGAAGAAGAGGCCCGCGGCCAGCAGCACGATCGCCAGCAGCGTCACCGGGGCTCCGTGCGCTCGAAGTACCGGGCGGCGGCGATCGAGCCGATGAAGGCCAGCAGCGCGTAGGCCAGGGCGATGTCGACGAACAGGTCGAGGCGCTCCCACACCACGCCGGTCAGCGGCAGCACGACCGCCGTCGTCGTCCCCACCGCGTTGACGCCCAGGATCCGGTCGAACACCGTCGGCCCCACCGCGATCCGGTAGACGTAGATCAGCGCGACGGCCAGCAGGGCCAGCGCGGTCAGGAGGAAGGGCGCCGTGCTCATGACCGCGGGAGGAGCAGGCGCTCGACCCGGCGGGTCATGGCCCCGCCCGCCAGGTCGGCGGCCGATCGGCGGGTGAGCGCGTGGACGACCAGCGAGGAGCCGTCGTGGTCGAGCGTCATCGTGCCCGGAGTGAGCGTGATGGAGTTCCCCAGCACCGTCACCGCCAGGTCGCCGCCGCTCGGCGCCGGCACGCGCACCACCACCGGGTCGATCGGCAGCGCCGGGTGGAGGATCACGCGGGCGACGTCGAGGTTGGCACGGACGATCTGGCCCAGGAGCCAGGGCACGTAGGCGATCAGGCGCGGCAGCGCCCGCAGGGTTTCCGTCACCACCGCCACGTCCCGGTTCAGGAAAGCGACCAGTGCCGCCGAGATCGTCCCGAGCGCCAGGGCCAGCGGCGTGCGCTGGTCGCTGAGGACCAGCCAGAACGCCAGCAGCGCCGCCGCGAGCGCGACGGTACGGCTCATGGCCGGGCGCTCGGGCGGTGAGCTTCAGGACGGCGATGACCGCAGAACGCCATGGGACACCCTCCCGCGAGGTCGAGATTCGGACAGATCGCCGCCGGGGGCGGCTGGACCGACGGGGAGCGGCGAGGCCGGGCTAGGCGTCGTCGCCGGGGGAGGACGGCGACTCGGCGGTGGGTCCCGATCGGGGCGGCGCCGCCAGTCGCCCGGTGGGCCGCGCGGGCGCTGGACGTGTCGGGTGGGCGACGGGAGTCGACGCCAGGGCGGCGGAGACCGCGAGCGGTGGAGGGACGGCCGGCGTCGCCGCCACCAGCCCCCGGGAGGACCAGGCCCGCTCCAGCCGCACCGCCTCCACCGAGGACCCGGCGTCGAAGTTCACCGCGCCCGGCATCAGCGGGTTGGCGAAGTCGAGGGCGACGTAGAGGAGGAGCACCAGGGCCGGGACGCGCCGCACCATCGGCGGGGATTCTAGCATCGCGTGCTATCCTGAGCCGGCATGACGGCCGGACGGCGGTACTTCGAGGACATCGCGATCGGCGAGGAGTACGAGTCCCCCGGCCGGACGGTGACCGAGACCGACATCGTCCTCTTCGCCGGGCTCTCGGGCGACTACAACGTGCTCCACACCGACGCCGAGTTCATGAAGAAGTCGATCTTCGGCGAGCGCATCGCTCACGGGTTGCTCGGTTTGGCCATCCAGTCCGGCCTCTTCTACCGCGCGGGGCCGGCGTACGCGACGCTGGCCTTTCTCGGCCTCCGGTGGAAGTTCAAGGCGCCGATCAAGATCGGCGACACGATCCGGGTCCGGGCGCGGGTGGCGGCCAAGCGCGAGACGGGCAAGCCCGACCGCGGCATCGTGGTCCTGGAGCGCCAGGTGCTGAACCAGCGCGACGAGGTCGTCCAGGAGGGCGAGACCGAGCTGATGGTGGAGCGCCGCCCCGGATGAGCGGGCCCGGGGCCCGCACGTACTTCGAGGACACCGGTGTCGGCCACACCAGCGAGACACCGGCGATGACCCTGACCCAGGCTCACGTGGCGCTCTACGAGGGCCTGGCGGCCGAGCCCGTGACCGGCGACGGTTCCGTCCCCGACCTGCTGCCGCTCTGTCTGGTCACCGGTCTCGGCTGGCGGATCCCGCGCCCCCCGCTCGCGGTCCTGGCCTTCCTGTCCATCGAGTGGGAGGTGACTCGGCCGCTGCAGGTCGGCGATACCATCCGGGCCGCCACCCGGACCGTGGCCCGCCGCACGATGCGCGAGGGCGGGGTGGTGGTGGAGGACTACCGCGTCATCGACCAGCGCGGCGAGGTGGCCCAGCGCGGCCGCCTCACCTTCCTGGTGGCGCGCCGGCCGGCGTAGTTCCGGGCGCCTCGCGGCGACCCGAGCCGGCGCCTCCGCGGAGCGGTAGGATGGCGTCGATGCTGCAGGCCTCCGGTATCAGCCCGCGCTTCCTGGCGCTCCTCGACAAGGAGCCGCTGGCGGACCTGTGCGTGCTCGACGTCGGCACCGGCAGGGGACGGCTGGCGCTGGCCCTGGCGCCCGCCTGCCGCCGCGTGGTCGGGGTCGACCGCGACGCCGCGTCCATCGACGAGGCCCGCCGGCGGGCCCGGCAGGCCGGCCTCCGCAACGTGGAATTCGTCGTCGCCGACGCCGAGAGCGTCGAGTACGCGGCCTTCGAGCCGGACCTGGTGACCGCCCACCTGTGCATGTCCGACGCGATCGCCGAGCGCGCGGCCCGCGTGCTGCGGCCG
>DATLZL010000243.1:0-10010 GCA_035574035.1 Binatia bacterium
GAGGCCGTCGGCCGCGCCTATGCCGGCCTGGTGCCGCGGGCCGGGCGGCACCTGGCCACCGCCCGCTGCGGCTGATGGGACCGGTCGCCGGACTCCGCCCGCGGGCGGTCCCCGGCTCATGACGGCCGATTTGCCCGCGCTCTACGTCGCCGCCGACGCGGCGGCCCGCAAGGGCCGTCGAATATACGTGTGGCTGGTGCGCGCCGATCTCGCCCTCCTCGTGGCTGGCGCTCTGCTCGGCGTGATCGTCGATCAACTATCCCCGCCGCAGCGTACGCCGGCCAGGGTTGGCGCCGCCGTGCTCCTCGCCGCCGCGATGCTGGTGAAGTCGTCCAACCACATTCGCCGGCCCGACCACGACTGGTTCGGCGGCCGGGCCGCCGCCGAGACCGTCAAGACGACCGCCTGGCGGTACATGATGCGGGTGAGCCCTCTCGACGGCCCCGACGGCGAGGCGGACACGAAATTTGCCGCCATCCTCCGCGAGGCGCTGATGGCCCGGCGGGAACTGCGGCTGGACCTCGCCCGGCTGTCGGTCGACGCTCGGCAGATCACGGCGCGCATGCGCGCCGTGCGCGGGTCGGGGCTGGCCGAGCGGAAAGGCGTCTTCCTCCGGGAGCGAGTCGAGGATCAGATCCGGTGGTACGTCGCCCGGGCGGAAGAGAATCGGCAGCGTGCCGAGCTCTGGTTCTGGATTGCGTTGATCGCCAACTTCGGGGCGGTGGTCTTCGCGATGACGCGACTGGTCATCCCGGAATCACCGACTCCGAATTTCGAATCCGTCTTCGCCGCCGCCGCCGCGGCCGCGACTGCGTGGAACCAGCTCGGCCGCCACGACGAGCTCACGAAGAGCTACGCTTTGGCGGCGCAAGAACTGATGATCCTCCGAGGTCTCGTGGAGCAGGCGCTGGACGAGGCCAGTTTGGCCGCGCTGGTGATGGAAGTCGAGGCCGCCATCTCGCGCGAGCACACCATGTGGGTTGCAAAGCGCGGCTAACGCGACGCCTCGGCGTACTTGAGCTGGATCGCGTAGAGGACCGCGAGCTCGCAGAAGGCCTCGGTGGCTAGCGCTTTGACCTCTCCCGACAGCACGGTGTCCAGGCGCCGGAGCAACGACTCGACCCGCGCCGCCTGCTCCCGCACCTCGGCCTCGGTGACCAGGCGATCCTCCATCACCTTCCTGAACGACGGCCGCTCGGCCACGTACCGCTCGAACAGCAGGCTCCCAGTCTCGGGCTCGAACCAGTGCTGTTCCACTCGGGCGTCTCCCTTCCGGCCGCCGGTCTGTGATGATGTTCGAGGGCGGCGACCGCTCGTCTACGCGCTCGACCCGGCCCCGCCACCGGCAGGACGAGCCGGGGCGCTCTTGCCGCGCTGACGTCCCCGGCCGCGGACCCGGGCCCCGCAGCCGTGGCAGAACTGGGCCCCTTCAGCCAGTGGCGTGCGGCACCGCACGCAGGCGGTCGGCGCCGCGGTCGGTGTCTGCTTGCCGGCGGGTGTCGAGGCCTCGACCGGCGCCGACCGTCCCTTCAGAAGCTGCTGGGCCGTGGCCTCGTCGACCTCCCAGTGCCGGTCGGGACTGCACTCGCACTTGAGCGCGTAGAGGTGTGTGAGCGTGAACGTCGGGATCCAGTACAGGGTCAGTTTCTTGCGGGCGCGGTAGAGGGGTCGGGTTCTCCGGCCGCATGCAGGGCAGGGCGAGTCCACGACGGCGACCAGGTCGTACTGGTGATCGTAGCCGACGACGATCATGATCTGCTCCTGTCAGGAAGGTGCCGGGATGATAGAACGGCGAAGCCCGGCCCGGCAACCCGGCGCTTCCGACGGTGCTAGAATACGCGCCGCGAAAACACGCCGCGCCGTCACAGCCGCCCGAAGTCCGGCTGCCGGACGCCGACGTCGCGTACGGTGTCGAGGACGACGACCGTGGTAGTTCGACGACCCGCCAGGGAGGGTGCCATGACGGTTCGCCACAGACGAATGGCCCTGATGGGCGCCGTGGTGGGCTCGATGCTGCTTACCGGGCAGCCCACTTCGGCGCTGACCAAGCGCGAATGCAGCGACAAGCGCGGTGCGATCGTGAGCGATCTGGCCGACGGCAAGTGGAGATGCTGTGTTCCCGTCGAGGACCCGCTGGGACGTCCGGTCCAGCAGTGCTGGACGTGCACGGGGGAGGCTTCCGGCATGGGCCACTGCGGTCAGGCCTACCGGGTGATACCGCGCGGCTCGGGGTCGGCGCCGGAGCCGGCGGACGTCCGCCGACGCCGCGAGTAGCCGGCCTGACTGGTCCCGAAATCGGGGGCGACGTGTCAGCCCGGATCTTCATCAGCCACGCCTCCGGCGACCGAAGGGCGGCCGAGACGGTCGCCGCCGGGTTCGAGGCGCGCGGTCTCCGTTGCTGGATCGCCCCCCGGGACGTGCCGCCCGGCATGTCCTACGCGGACGCGATTCTGGAGGGACTCGATGCGTCCGGCGTCCTGGTGCTCCTGCTCTCCTCGCGAGCCAACGCGTCGCGGCACGTCCACCGCGAGGTCGAGCGGGCGGTGGCCAAGGGCATGCCGATCCTGCCGGTCCGTATCGAAGCCGCTACGCCAGCGCAGGCCCTCGAGTACCTCGTCGCCGGCGTGCACTGGATCGACGCCTTCCCTGGCCCCCTGGAGGCGCACCTGGAGGAAATCGTCGCCGCCGTCCGGAGGCTTCTGACCGGTGGGTCCAGGGGGGCGGACGCCGGACCCCGCCCGCTGGCGACCGACCCGAGGCTGGGCGCGTTCCACAACGCGCCGCCGCGCAATCCGCTCTTCACCGGCCGTGAAGATTTGCTCGAGCGCGTGCATCGCGCGCTCGCCGCCCGCGGTCGGGCCGCGCTCACGGGCCTGCCGGGTGTCGGCAAGACCGACCTGGCCGTCGAGTACGCGTACCGGTACCGCGAAGCGTACCGGACGATCCTGTGGTCACCCGCCGATTCGCCCGTGACGCTCGCGTCCGGGCTGGCCGGCCTCGCCGTGCGGCTCGGCTTGCCGCAGGCGCGAGAGGCCGATGAGCGCGCGGTCCTCGCCGGCCTGCGACGATGGTTCGACACGGAGGATGGGTGGCTTCTGATCCTCGACAACGCCGACGACCCGGCCGTCGTGCGCGACTGGCTTGGGCTCGGGACATCCGGGCGCATCCTGCTCACCACGCGGGCGCTGGCGACCGGTGGCTTGGCCGAGCGGGTGGAGGTCGATGTCCCGCCGCTCGACGAGGCGGCCGCCCTCCTCCTCCGGCGGGCGGGACTGCTGTCCCCCGAGGCTCCGGTGGTCGAAGCCGATGCGGACAGCCTCCGGGGTGCCCGCGTGCTGGCCGAGCGGCTGGGCCGGCTCCCCCTCGCCCTGGAGCAGGCGGCGGCGTTCATCGAGGCCGCGCCATCGACGCTGACCGAGTACCTGGAGTTGTACTCGCGCGAAGGCACGGCGCTCCGCGCCGAGGCGGCCGCGGCCGCCGGTGAACGCTCGGTCAGGGCCACGTTCGGGCTGGCGTTCCGGAAGCTCGAGGCGCGGAGCCCTGCCGCCGCGGCCCTGCTCCGGCTCTGCGCGTTCCTGGCCCCCGACGAGATTCCGGAGGAGATCGTGGCCGACGGCGCCGCGGCGCTCGGGGAGCCGCTGGGGCCGGTGGCGGCCACGCCGCTCGGGCTCCTGAAAGCCGTCCAGGACGTCTGCCGGTTGTCCCTCCTCCGGCGCAACCCAGCCGCCCGCACCCTGACGATCCACCGGCTCGTCCAGGCCGTGGTCGAGGACGAGATGGACGAAGCGACCGCCCGCACGTGGGCCGAACGCGCCATCCACGCCGTGTCCCTCGCGTTCCCCGAGCCCAGGTTCGAGACCTGGGAGCGGTGCGGCCGGCTGGCCAGCCAGGCGATCGCCTGTGCCGAACTCGCGGAGCGCTGGGACGTCGCGTCGTCTCCGGCCGCACGCCTCTTTCACGCCGCGGGTGTCTATCTCCGCGACCGCGCCCGATACGCGGAGTCCGGCCCACTGCTCGTCCGGGCTATCGCCGTCCGCGAAGCGCTGCTGGGGCCGGACCATCTCGAGGTGGGTCGCAGCGTCAACGCGCTCGGAGCGCTCCTCGCCATGCAAGGTCGGTACGACGAGGCCCGACCGCTCTTCGATCGGGCGTGCCGGATCTTCGAGGGCAGCGCGTCGCCGGCGGATCTGGGTCGAGCGTTGCACAACCTCGGAGTGCTGGCCGGAGAGCAGGCTCGCTACGCCGATGCCGAAGCGGCACTCCGACGAGCGTGGACGCTGAGAGAGCAGGCGCTGGGGCCGGAGCATCCGGATGTCGCTACGACCCTCCACGTCCTGGGGGCCCTCCACCTGGAGCAGGGTCACGCCGCCGAGGCCGAGGCGCTCTGGCGGCGCGCGGTGGCGATTCGCGAGGCCGCTCTCGAGCCGGGGCATCCCGACTTCGCGGTGGCCCTCAACAGCCTGGCGATCCTGCACTGGCAGCAGGGAGATCCGGCCGAAGCCGAGCGCCTGCTGCGCCGGGCCCTGGCCGTCGCCGAGCGGGCGCTCGGCGCCGAGCATCCCCGGCTCGGTCCGAGCCTCGACAATCTCGGGATCCTCCTCACCGAGCAGGGCCGCTACGTCGAGGCCGAAACGCTGCTTCGCCGCGGCCTCGAGGTCCGGAGGCGGGCGGGAGCCGAGCACTACGAGGTCGGTATCGCGCTTCACAACCTCGCCGACCTCCTCGCCCGGCACCCGGACGTGACGTTCCTGGACGAGGCCGAACGCCTGGCGAAGGAGGCCATCGCCATCTGGGAGCGACTCCGTGGCCCCGACGATCCGTACATCGCGACCGGCCTCCTCACGCTCGCCGCCGTGACCCGGCGGCGCGGTCGCCCGGGCGATGCCGCGGCGCTTTGCGCGCGGGCGCTCGTCATCCGGGAGAAAACGCTCGGGCCGGTCCATCCCGACACCGAGGCGGCCCGCCGGGCCCTCGCCGAGTCCGGCTCTGCCTCGTCGCCCGATCTCGGCCTGGGGGGATGATCCCACCCCCGCCCGCAGATCAAGACGGGCTTCGACACGCCCGCGCCGGTTCGTTTGACAAGGCAGATCGCCTGTGCTTATGTCTCGCCACCCGGCGCGCCCGCCGCGCTCGGGCCGGGAGGACCCACCGCCCCAGGAGGTCGCGATGAGCCTGCTCAGCCGCTTCCGCGCCGCCCTCTTCGCCGCCCTCGTGCTGACACTGCTCGGCAGCGCCGGTCCCGCCGCCGCCCAAACCACGTTGCGGGTGGTCATGCACTCCGACCTGAAGATCATCGACCCGATCTGGACCACCGCCTACATCGTGCGCAACCACGGCTACATGATCTACGACACGCTGTTCGCCATGGACGCCAAGGGCGAGATCCGCCCGCAGATGGTGGACCGGTACGAGGTCAGCAAGGACCAGCTCACCTACACGCTGACCCTGCGCGAGGGGCTCCTCTGGCACGACGGGCAGCCGGTGACCAGCGAGGATTGCGTGGCCTCGATCAAGCGCTGGGGCGCCAAGGACTCGATGGGCCAGAAGATGATGTCCTTCGTCAAGGAGTTCCAGGTCGTCAACCCGCGGACGTTCCGGATCGTGCTCAAGGAGCCGACCGGGCTCGTGCTACGCGCGCTGGGCAAGCCCTCCTCCAACGTGCCCTTCATGATGCCCAAGCGGGTGGCCGAGACCGACCCCAACACCCAGATCTCGGACACCACCGGCTCCGGTCCCTTCGTCTTCAAGAAGGAGGAGTGGAAGCCCGGCGACAAGGCCGTCTACGTGAAGTTCGACCGGTACCGGCCGCGGCCGGAGCCCCCGTCAGGGCTGGCCGGCGGCAAGGTGGCGAAGGTGGACCGCGTGGAATGGAAGTGGATCCCCGACCACCAGACCGCGATCAACGCCCTGCTGGCCGGCGAGGTGGACTACCTGGAGTCGCCGCCCCACGACCTCTACCCGGTGCTCAAGCAGGACCCGAACGTGCGGCTGGTGGTCCTCAACCCGCTCGGCAACCAGTACACGTTCCGCTTCAACACG
Organism: Binatia bacterium; assembly: GCA_035574035.1. Taxonomy (GTDB): domain Bacteria; phylum Methylomirabilota; class Methylomirabilia; order Rokubacteriales; family CSP1-6; genus DATLZL01. The sequence continues at coordinate 6,040 of DATLZL010000243.1, forward strand.
CTGCACAAGCCCTTCGACAACCCCAAGGTCCGCCAGGCGGTCTTCCACGCCTTCAACCAGGAGGATTTCCTCAAGGCGGTGATCGGCGACCCCGCCTACTACAAGACCTGTCTCTCGTACTACCCGTGCGGGTCGCCGTTCTACACCCTCCGGGGCATGGAGGGGCTGCTGCAGTCGAACTTCAAGAAGGCCCAGGAGCTGCTCCGTGAGGCCGGCTACGACGGCACCCCGATCGTGCTCATGCACTCCACCGACCTGGCCGTGCTGGCCAACCTGGCGCCGGTGGCCAAGAACCTGATGGAGAAGGCCGGGTTCAAGGTCGACATGCACTCGATGGACTGGCAAACGCTGGTGGCCCGCCGGGCCAAGAAGGACCCGCCCCAGGCGGGCGGCTGGCACGCCTTCCTCACCTCGTGGGTCTCGGCCGACATCCTGGACCCGGTCATGATGGGCTTCCTCAACGCCTCCTGCGACAAGGCCATGTTCGGGTGGCCCTGCGACCGCGACCTGGAAGGGCTGCGGGATGCCTTCGCCCGCGAGACCAACCCCGTCAAGCAGAAACAGCTGGCCGAGCAGGCCCAGATCCGGGCCACGCAGTACGTGACTCACATCCCGCTGGGGCAGTGGTACGGCGCCGTCGCCGTCCGCAAGACCGTGGACGGCATGATCGAGGCGCCGGCCACCGTGTTCTGGAACGTGGAGAAGAAGGGACGCTGAGTCAGGGGGAAGGCGGGCGCAGCCGCTTCCGGCGATGAGACGGGGCGACGGGAGATGGCGCGCTACATCGCCCGCCGGCTGATCGCGACGGTCCCCGTCACCGCGGTGGTGGCGGTGGTCGTCTTCCTGCTCCTGCGCCTGACCACCGGCGATCCGGCCGCCATCATCGCCGGCGACAGCGCCACCGCCCAGGACGTGGCCGCCATCCGGGCCCGGCTCGGGCTGGACCGCCCGATCCCCGAGCAGTTCGTCATCTGGATCGGCCGGGTCGTCCGCGGGGACCTCGGCGAGTCGTTCTTCTTCAAGAAGCCGGTGGCCACGCTCATCGCCGAGCGCGTCGAGCCGACGCTGGCCCTGGCGACGTGCACGATGCTGCTCGCGGTCACGATGGCGGTGCCGCTCGGGGTGCTGGCGGCCTGGCGGCGCGGCACCTGGCTCGACCGGACGGTCATGGGGTTCTCGGTGCTGGGCTTCTCGGTGCCGGTGTTCGTGATCGGCTACGCGCTCATCTACCTCTTCGCCATCCACCTCGGCTGGCTGCCGGTGCAGGGCTACCAGCGGCTGGCCGACGGCCTGGGCGGGTTCCTGGAGCGGCTCGTCCTGCCCAGTGTCACGCTGGCCGTGATCTACGTGGCGCTGATCGCCCGCATCACGCGCGCCTCGGTCCTGGAAGTCCTCGAGGCCGACCACGTGCGCACCGCGCGGGCCAAGGGGCTCGGCGAGCTGCCCGTGCTGCTCCGCCACGTGCTCCGCAACGCCGCCGTCCCGATCGTCACCGTCATCGGCCTCGGCGTCGCGCTGCTGATCGGGGGCGTGGTGGTGACCGAGTCCGTCTACGCCATCCCCGGCCTGGGCCGGCTGACCGTGGACGCCGTCCTGGCCCGCGACTACCCGACGGTCCAGGCCGTGATCCTGGTCTTCTCGGCCGTCTACGTGGTCATCAACCTGCTGGTCGACCTCACCTACACGTTCCTGGACCCGAGGATCCGGTATTGAGGGCGGTCGCCCAGCCCGTCTCCATCTCCGTCCCGGCGCCCGCCGAGCGGGCGCACGCCCCCGGGCGGGTGCTGCACCGCCACCGCAGCATCCTGATCGGCGGCTCGGTGCTGGGGCTGGTGGTTTTGATGGCCATCCTGGCGCCCGTCCTGGGAACGACCGACCCCCGGCAGATCGACCCGGCCGCCCGCAACCGGCGACCGGGCGCCGAGCGCACCATCCGCGCGGCGGACGGGACGGTAACCACGACCACCTACTGGATGGGCACCGACAGCCTGGGCCGCGACGTCTACAGCCGGGTCGTCTACGGCGCCCGCGTGTCGCTGGTCGTCGGCGTGTCGGTCGCCCTGCTCAGCGCCGCCGTCGGCCTGGTGATCGGCGTCGTGGCCGGCTACCTCCGGTGGCTCGACGCCATCGTCATGCGGGTCATGGACGGCCTCATGTCCATCCCGGCCATCCTGCTGGCGATCGGCCTGGTCTCGCTGTCGCGGGCCGGCCTGCGCAGCGTCATCCTGGCCATCGTGATCCCCGAGGTGCCGCGGGTGGTGCGTCTGGTGCGCTCGATCGTGCTGTCCGTCCGCGAAGAGCCGTACGTCGAGGCGGCCGTCGCGCTCGGGGCCCGCCTGCCGCGGCTCCTGGCCCGGCACGTCATGCCGCGCACGATCGCGCCGCTGGTCGTGCAGGCCACCTTCATCTGCGCCTCGGCGATCCTGGTCGAGGCCATCTTGTCGTTCCTCGGCGTCGGCATCCCGCCCGAGACGCCGACCTGGGGCAACATCATGGCCGAGGGGCGGGCCCTGTTCCGCCTGTTCCCCCACAACATCCTCTTCCCCGGGATCTTCCTGGCCGTGACCGTGCTGGCCGTCAACATGCTGGGCGACGGCCTGCGCGACCTCCTCGACCCGCGGACCCGCAAGCAGCTCTGACCGCTCGCGCGCGAGCCCTCCTGCCTCCGTCCGCCGGGTGGCCGTCGCGCTCCTCGAGGGCTTCACCGTGCTCGACGTCTACGGGCCGGTTCAGGCCTTCGCCGCCTGCCGGACGATTCGACCCGACGGCACGCGCGAGCGGTACTTCGAGATCGTCACGATGGCGGCGGTGCCGGGCCCGGTGGCGAGCGGCGAGGGCGTGGCCACCGTCGCCCTGCACGCCTTCGAGGACGCGCCCTCCTACGACATTTTGGTGATCCCTGGCGGCTTCGGGACCCACCGGGCTCCTCGACGGGCGCCCGGCCACTTCCAACAAGCTCGCCTGGGACTGGGTGGTGCAGCAGGGACCCCGCGTGCGGTGGCAGCGGCGCGCCCGCTGGGTCGACGACGGCGACGTCCTGACCTCCTCCGGCGTGTCGGCCGGCATCGACATGACGCTGGCGCTGATCGCGCGGCTCCTCGGCCGCGAGCTGGCGCTGACCGCCGCCCGGAACATGGAGTACGTCTGGCGGGAGGACCCCGGGGACGATCCGTTCGCCTGAGCGGCTGTGCGGGCGGACTTCCGGGTTGGCGCGGGGAGCCGGACACGCCGGCCGCCCGGAGCGCTGTGCTACACTGCCGCGCACGGTGGGAACGCTCCTCGAGGTCCGCCACCTCACCACCCACTTCCTGACCTCCGCCGGCGTCGTGCGGGCCGTGGACGGCGTGTCCTGGGACATCCAGGAAGGCGAGACGGTCGCCCTCGTCGGCGAGTCGGGCTGCGGCAAGAGCGTGTCCGCGCTCAGCGTCATGCGGCTGGTGCCGGCGCCGGCCGGGCGCATCGTCGGGGGCCAGGTGCTCTTCAAAGGGCGCGACCTGCTGGCCCTGTCCGAGGAGGAGATGCGCCGCATCCGGGGCCGGGAGATCGCCATGATCTTCCAGGAGCCGATGACCTCGCTGAACCCGGTGCTCACGATCGGCCGGCAGCTGACCGAGGGGCTCGAGATCCACCTGGGCATGACCCCGGCGGCGGCCCGGCAGCGCTCGGCGGAGCTGCTGGCGATGGTGGGCATCCCCGATCCCGAGCGACGGCTGCGGCAGTACCCGCACCAGTTCAGCGGCGGCATGCGGCAGCGGATGATGATCGCCATGGCCCTGGCCTGTGGCCCCTCGCTGATCCTGGCCGACGAGCCCACCACCGCCCTGGACGTGACCATCCAGGCCCAGATCCTGGAGCTGCTCAAGGACCTGTCGCGGCGGCTCGGCGTGGCGATGCTGATCATCACCCACAATCTCGGCGTGGTGGCCCGCTACGCCGACCGCGTCAACGTGATGTACGCCGGGCGGATCATC
>DATLZL010000244.1:0-10625 GCA_035574035.1 Binatia bacterium
CCGCCAGTCCGGGGTGCAGGCGGTCATGGCGGTGCCGATCCAGATCGGCACCGAGGTGCAGGGCTTGCTCTACGTCGGCAATCGTCTGGCCCGTCCGTTCACCGACGAGGACGAGAGGGCGTGCGTGTGGCTGGCGAACCAGGCGGCGGTCGCCCTGCAGAACGCCGCGCTCTTCGAGCGCGAGCGACGGTTGCGGATGGAAGCCGAGCACCTGGCCGGTCTGGCCTCGTACCTGACGTCTTCGCTTGACCTGCCCCGCGTGCTGGCGGCCATCGCCGAGGCGGTGCGCGATATCACCGGCGCCGACCTCGTCCGCCTCGCACTGCGCGACGAGACGGAGGGCACGATGCGCTGCCGGCACCGGCTGGGAGCGCGGGCCGGTGGCTCCGAGGACCCGGTCCTGGCGCCGGGGCCGGGCCTCGTCGGCCGGGCGCTGGCCACCGGCCGCCCCCAGCGCGCGACGGACGGCGACCCGGCGCTTCACGCCGACCGCGGAGGGGAGGCCTTCGTCGAGGCCGAGGGCGTGCGGACGGCGATGGTCGTGCCCATCCGTAGCGGCGACGAGATCGCGGGGCTCATCGAGGCCGCCCGCCGCCGACCCCGGCCCTTCTCTGACGAGGACGAGCGCTTCGTGGCCCGGCTGGCCGAGTACGCGGCCGTCGCCATCGGGAACGCCCAGCTCCACGCCGAGGCGGACCGTCGCCGCCGCGAGGCGGAGATCCTGAGCGAGATCGTCCGCCAGATCAGCACGTCCCTCGAGCTCGACACCGTCCTGCAGCGGATCGTGGAAGGGGCGAGAGAGCTGTGCACGGCCGACGCGGCCTGGATCACGCGCCCGGTCGGCGGTGGGCCGGCGCACGCCTTCCGGTACATGAGCGGGGTGCGATCCCAGGACTGGCGGTCCGTGCACATCGAGGCCGGCCGGGGCATGGGCGGTCTCGTACTGGCCACCGGGCGGGCCATGCGGACGGACGACTACCGCAGCGACCCGCGGTTCAGCGCCCACTACCGGTCGGCGATCGAGGCCGAAGGCATCGTGGCCCAGCTCGTCGTACCGATCCGGCGGGCCGACCGGGTGGAGGGCCTCCTCTACGTCTCGCGTCGCACCCGGCGGCCGTTCACGGCGCGGGACGAGGCGCTCCTCGGCCGCCTGGCCGACCAAGCGGCCATCCTGCTCCACAACGCCGAGTTGCTGGCCCGTGAGCAAGCGGCCCGGGCCGAGGCCGAGGCGACCGAGCGTCGGGCCTCGTTCCTGGCCCAGGCCAGCGTGCTGCTCGCCGCCTCGCTCGACCTCGAGCCGACGCTCCTCAGCGTGGCCCGCCTGGCCGTTCCCTTCCTGGCCGATTTCTGTGCGATCGACCTGGCCGACGAGCGTGGCCGCCCGCGGCGGGCCGTGGTCGTGCACGTGGACCCGACCAAGGAGCGCCTGGTCCGCGACCTCCGCGACCGGTTCGGCTACAAGCCCGACGCCCCCGAAGGGGTGCCGCGGGTGCTGGCCACCGGGCGGTCGGCCTTCGTGCCCCACGTCTCAGACGAGCACCTGCGCGCCGCCGCCACCTCCGAGCCCCAGCTGGCGCTCCTGCGCGAGCTGCGCATCGGTTCCTGGATCATCGTGCCCCTGGCCGTCCGCGGTCGCGTGCTGGGCGCGCTCACGCTGGTGATGGCGGAGTCCGGGCGCCGCTACACGGTGGCCGACCTGGCCATGGCCGAGGACCTGGGTCGGCGGGCGGCGGTGGCGGTCGAGAATGCCCAGCTCTACCGGGAGGCGCGGCTGGCCAGCCAGGCCAAGGATCAGTTCCTGGCCATGCTGTCCCACGAGCTGCGCACGCCCATCAATGCCGTGTACGGCTGGGCCCGCATCCTGCGCGACGACCGGGTCGATGCCGAGACCCGCCGCCGCGCGCTGGAAGTCATCGAGCGCAACGCCCGGGCCCAGGTCCAGCTGATCGACGATCTCCTCGACGTCTCCCGCATCGTCACCGGCAACCTGCGCCTGGACGTGCAGCCGGTGGACCTGGCCGCGGTGATCGAGGCCGCCATCGACACCGTGCGGCCGGCAGCCGAGGCGCGGGGCGTGCGGCTCATCACCGTGCTCGACCCGCGGGCGGCGCCCATCATGGGCGATCCCGACCGGCTGCAGCAGGTCGTCTGGAACCTGCTGTCGAACTCCGTCAAGTTCACGCCGCGCGGCGGGCGCGTGGAGATCACGCTGCGCCGGGTGAACTCGCACGTCGAGCTGGTCGTCGCCGACACCGGCGCCGGCATCGACCCCGCGCTGCTGCCCCACCTCTTCGAGCGGTTCCGCCAGGGCGAGCGCTCGTCGGGCGGCCTCGGGCTCGGCCTGGCGATCGTCCGCCACCTGGTCGAGCTCCACGGCGGCACGGTGGCGGCCGCGAGCGAGGGGCCGGGCACGGGCGCCACCTTCACCGTCAAGCTCCCGATCGGGGTGGCCAGCCGGCTGCCCGACCTTCCGGGCCCGGCCCTCGACGCCCCGGCCGCGGACGGGGCGTCCCTGGCCGGGGTCGACGTCCTGGTGGTCGACGACGACCCCGACACGCTGGACCTGCTCCGCGCGATCCTGGAGCCCGCCGGGGCCGGCGTGCGCCTCGCCGCCTCGGCGGCGGAGGCGATCAAGCGCGTCGACGAGCGCATCCCGCACGTCATCATCTCGGACATCGAGATGCCGGGCGAGGACGGCCACGCGCTCGTGCGGCGGCTGCGTCAGCGCTCGCCCGAGCAGGGCGGGGCGGTGCCGGTCATCGCGCTCACCGCCTACAGCGGCCTGCGCGAGCGCATCCGGGCTCTCGAGGCCGGCTTCGACATGCACATCCCGAAGCCGGTGGACCCCCTCGAGCTGACGACGGTGGTGGTGCGTCTGGCCCGCCGCGGGCGGGGCTGAGGCTCAGCGGTCGGGGCGTCGCTCGAGCCGTTCCGGCCGCTGGCGCTCCATGCGGTCCAGCCGCTCACGGCGCTCGGGCCTTTCGAACCGATCCGGCCTGTCGACGCGCTCGAATCGCTCCCGGCGGTCGGGACGGTCGATCCGCTCCAGTCGCTCGAGCCGCGCGCCGGCAGGCCGGTCCGGGCGCTCGACGCGCTCCGGCCTGTCCAGCGCCGGCCGCGACACCGCATCGAGTCGCTCGACGCGCTCGAGCCGCTCCGCGCGGTCCACCCGCAGGGTGTGATCGGGTCGATGAGTCCCGTCCGTCTGTTCGGTCGACTGCCGAGGCTCGCCTCGCTCCGGAGCCCTCGGCACCTCACCGCGATCACGCGCCGCCTCGGCCGGAAGCGGGCGCTCCCGGGGGAGACGTTCGGGCGCGGGTGCCGCAAGCGCCGGCGGCATGGAGGCGGGGACCGGATCCGGACGCGCCGCCCGGCTTCCCCCGCCGGGGGCGGAGCGCTCCGGCCGTGGCGGGTGCTCGAGCCGCGGCGTCGGTCCCGGGGGCGCTTCGGGTTGCTCCCGTCGTAGCCCGCGTGGGCGACGGTCGTCGGTGACGCTTCCGGCCGGCGGCCTCGTGCGGATCGCGACGGGAGGCGCGAGGCCGGCCAGGCGGTCCGGCGGAGCCGGCGCCACGGCGATGCGGATCGCGGCCGGCGCCGGACCTGCGGTGGTCGCCACCCTCCCCGGCGACGCCGGTCGCTCGGCCCGGCCCTGCAGCAGGGAGACGTAATCCAGCAGGGCCGGGAGCGAGGCCGCCCGGGCGGACAGGGCCAGGATGGCGATCATCGCGCCGGTGCCGAAGGCCAGGCGTCTGGCCAGGTGCCGGTCGCAGATGCAGTACAGGGAATAGACGAAGAGAACGAAGGCGGTGGCGGCGCACGCGACCGAGACGAGCATCGAAGCGGGCACGGTGGATGGCGACGCAATCCGTGTACCACCGAGGGATCGAAGACGACGGCTGACGGGGCGGCGGGTGAAGCCCCCGGCACCTGCCTTGCTGCCTTGCAGGGTGTAGGGTGGACAACCGAGGAGGTCCGCGCATGATCGGCTTTCTGCTCGGCGTCATCGTGGGGGCTGGGGCGATGTGGCTGTACGGCCGCGACATCGTCATGTATGTGGACGAGAGGACCCGGGACGCCCGAACACGGGTCGCGGAGACCCTGCAGAGTGCTGCGGAGACGCTGCAGGGCTCGAAACAGCCGCCCCGGACGGCGGCGACCGAGGGAGGGTCAGTCGGCGGCGAGCGGCGGGCGATCTAGCTAGCGGCCGGTCGAGCCGAACCCGCCCGCGCCGCGCTGGCTCGGGGGCAGCCCGGGCACGGGATCGAGACGCGCCGGGATGACCTGGACGATGACGAGCTGCGCGATCCGCTCCCCGCGCTCGAACGCGACCGGCTCGGTGCCCAGATTGGCCAGCAGGATCCTCAGCTCGCCACGGTAGCCGGCGTCGATGAGCCCCGGGGCGTTGAGGACCGTGACGCCGTGGCGCCAGGCGAGGCCCGAGCGCGGGACCACGAGCCCGGCGCAGCCGGGCGGCAGGGCGATCGCCAGCCCGGTTGGAACCAGCGCCCGTTCCCCCGGGCCCAGCCGGACGCGCTCGGCGGCGGTGAGGTCCAGCCCGGCGTCGCCCTCCCGCGCGTAGGCCGGAAGCGGGACGTCGGGATCGAGCCGCTGGACCGGAACCCGCACCGGCTCAGTCAGGGGCGGTCGCCTTCATGGCCGCCGGATAGTACCATGCGGGCCCGTGACGCTCCCGCTGGCCGGCGTGACGGTGGTCGATCTCGCGACGTTCCTGGCCGCTCCGGTCGCCGCCACGCTGCTCGGCGAGTTCGGAGCCGAGGTGATCAAGGTCGAGCAGCCGGGGGTCGGCGACGACCTGCGCCGGCTCGGACGCTCGCCGGCCGAGGGCCGACCCTCGTACTGGTGGCTCCAGGAGGCGCGCAACAAGAAGTCCATCACCTGTAATCTGCGCCTGCCCGAAGGACAGGCGCTCGTCAAGCGCCTGATCGCCGGCGCTCAGGTCGTGACCGAAAACTTCCGGCCGGGGACGCTGGAGCGCTGGGGCCTGGGCTGGGAGGACCTGAGCCGCGTCAACCCGGCGCTCGTCATGCTCCGCATCTCGGCGTTCGGCCAGACCGGCCCCCTCCGCGACCGGCCGGGCTTCGGCCGCATCGCCGCCGCCGTCGGGGGCCTCTCCTACGTCTCGGGCTACCCCGACCGCCCGCCGGTCACCCCGGGGACGCCCACCGTGCCCGACTATCTGGCAGGCGTGTTCGGGGCGCTCGGCGCGCTGATCGCTTTGCGTCATGCCGAGCGCACCGGCCAGGGCCAGGTGGTCGACCTCGCCCTCTACGAGCCGGTCCTGCGCGTGCTGGACGATGCCGTCGCGGTCTACGGCGGCACCGGACGGGTCCGGGAGCGGATCGGCTCGGGCACCGAGAGCGCGGCCCCCCACAACCACTACCGCACCCGGGACGGCCGCTGGCTGGCCCTGGCCTGCACCAACGACCGGATGTTCGCCCGGCTGGCCGAGGCGGTGGGCCACCCGGAGTGGCGCGAAGACCCCCGGTTGGCGACGACGGCTCGTCGCCTGGAGCACCGCGCGCTCGTGGATGAGCTGGTGGCGCACTGGGTCGCCCGGCACGACACCAAGGACGCGCTGCAGATCCTGGAGGCGGCCGAGGTGCCGGCCGCGCCGGTCATGAGCGTGGCCGACCTGGTGGAGGACGCGCAGGTCCGGGCGCGCGGCAACCTGGTCGAGCTCGCCAGCGAGGTTACCGGACGCCTCCTGATGCCCGGGGTGGTGCCGCGCCTGACGCGGACGCCGGGCGAGGTACGGACGGCGGGACCGCCGCGCCCCGGGCAGCACAACGACGAGGTCTACGGCGGGCGACTCGGGCTGTCGCCGGAGGCCCTGACCGACCTGCGCGCCCGCGGCGTCATCTGACCCACCTCGCGGGGCCGGACGCTCGCCGTTGACGCCGGGCCTAGCCGCTGCCCGGTTCACCCGCGCGCGGCTCGCTCGCTGCGCTCGCGGTCGGTGGAGACGACCAGCTCGGACAGGCGGCGCAGGATCTCCAGCGTGAGCTGGGGCCGGTTCCGGATCAGCCACTCCAGGCGCTCGTTGCGGATGACGAGCAGCTCCACATCGGAGGCCGCCACCGCCGACGCCGAGCGTGGGCCGCGGCGGAACAGCGCCATCTCCCCGAGCAGCTCGCCCTCGCCCAGCGTGGACAGGAGGCGCTCGGTGCCGTCGAAGCGCTTGCGGATCTCCACCACGCCCGAGTGCACGACATACGCTTCCGCGTGGGGGTCGTCACCCTCGCGGAAGATGACCTCGCCGGCCTTGAAGCGCCGGCGCTCCACGTCCCCGAGGGTCAGGTTCTTGTAAATCTCCAGGCCGATGGACGGCAGGTGCGACTTCGCCTCCACCGGCAGCCGGGCGTTGGTCCAGCCGCCCAGCCCGCCCTTGAGGATCCGCACCCGCGTCCAGCCCTTCTGGCGGAGGGCCTGGGCCACGCGTGCACTGGTGGCCTCGTCGGGCGTGGTGCAGTAGACGATCACCAGCTGCTCCCGGTCGGCGTCGAGCGTGATCCGCCCGGCCCCCACGTCCTCCGGTGCCAGGCGGACGGCGCCGGGCAGCTTGAGCGGGCTCGTCTCGTAGTCGGCACCGGTGCGGGCGTCCACCAGCACCGGCAAGAGGCCCTGCTCGATGAAGCCGATCACCTGCGCCGGAAGCACGCGGTACCGGTTGCGCCACCAGCGCCGGCCCACCATGCCCCCGTAGATGCCGACCGAGAGCAGCGTCACGCCGATCGCCACCAACGCCCACGGGAAGGGCCGGGGCGGCGGATTCCGCCGCCGCTCTTCGGCCTCGGCCAGCACCCGCTTGACGTCGGCGAGGTTAGGCACCAGCCGGTTCGCCTCGGTGATCCGCGCCACCGCCACGTCGTACCGCTCGGCGAACAGGGCGGAGAGGCCGGCCGCCCACGCGTCGTTGAACGGGCTCTGCCCCGGCCGCGTCACCGGAGTGTCGGCCAGAAAGGCCGCCACGTCGCGGCCCGGGATCAAGAAGTTGAAGCCCTGGACCAGCGCGCCCCCCTGGGGCGAGAGCGACACGAAGGTCATCACGCCGACCACGCTCGAGTCGTCGCCGATCGCCGGTCCTCCGCTGTTGCCGTGTGCCGCCGGCGCGTCGGTCTGGATCACGTCCTGCCCGATCGCGTCCTGCTTGAAGCCGGACACCGCGCCGTTGGTCACCGACGCCTCGATGTTGACCGTCTGGTTCAGGAGCTCGTGCGACAGCACGACTCCCGGGAACCCCAGGATGTGCACGGGGTCGCCGATCTTCGGCGTCCGGGTCGACACGGCGAGGGCCGGGTAGACGCCCTCGGCGACCTGGAGCAGCGCCAGGTCCCGCCCGGAGTCGCGCACCGGGCGCCCGGCCGCGTCGAGCAGGAGCGGGGGACTGAACTTCCGCACCGCGGCCGGCAGCGTGACGCCGTTGGACAGGGTGACGGTGATCCGTGGCTCGGGCGTGAAGCGCAGGCCGGCCATGGCCCGGTCGGTCATGCGGCGCCGAAGGCGGTCCTCGACGTCCGGCCGCTGGCCGCGCGCCATCCCCTGCGCCTGGAGCGCGGGCTCGACGCAGCCCTGGTCGATCGCGCTCTTCTTCAGCTCGTGGGTGACCCACGGCGGCAGCCGGTGGGCGGGATCGATGACGTGCGCGTTGGTGATGAGCCAGCCCCGACCGTCCACGAACCAGCCGGTGCCGGTCTCTACGAAGGGCCGGGGCCGGACCGTGACGGGACCGGAGCCGCAGTCGAGCGTGACCTCCGCATCCACCCGGGCCGTGATGAGCGCCACCGCGGGCTTGGCCCGGAGGATCGCCTCCTGCACCGAGATCTTCTGGGCGTCGGCTGTGATCGGGCCGGCGAGGAGAGCGAGCGCGGCGAGAAGGGCCCTTCGCATCGCCTGCACCCTATCACGGGGGCTGGAAACCGGGTAGCTCGGGGTCAGGCTGGCACCCGGCCCTGTCAGCAACGGGCCGCGCCCGCGCTTCCGGCGCCGGCCGCCGCCGGTAAACGGCCGAAAAGGCGACCTCCGATCTCTGGCACGGCTCCTGCCTTCTGGGCGGCAGGTCCGGACGGGGTGCCGCAGGGCCCGAGGAGCGCGCCCATGGTGCGAACGGAACAGGGCTTCACGCTGGCCGAAACGCTCGCCGCCATCGGGATTCTCGGGATCGGCCTGGTGGCCCTGCTATCGTCGATCAGCTGGGGCTTCGCCGGCGTCGATGCCTCCCGGCGCTCGACGACCGCCCTGTTTCTCGCCGAGCAGCGGATGGAGGAGGTGAAGGCCTTCGCGGCCAGCACCGCGGCCAATCAGGGGTGGTCGCGACTGACGTCCGCCGCCTTCCCCGCCGAGCCCTACCGGACGATCCCCGGCTACCCCGACTACCGCCGCACGGTCACCGTGACCGACAGCCCGAACGGCCTGGCCAACGTGAAGCAGGTCGAGGTGCGGGTCTTCTACCGACCGGTGACGGCGGGCGGACTCGGCGTGGAGACCTCGTCCGCAGTGTCGACCCTGTTGGTGAGGCGATGACGTCCCGGGCCGGCGGGTTCACCCTGGCCGAGCTACTCGCGGCGATGGCGGTCGGGGCGCTGGTCCTGGTGGGGGCCGGGTTCGCGTTCCAGGTCGCCGGCGGTACGCTGGCCAGCGGCAGCGACCAGGCCGAGGCCCAGCAGAACGCGCGGTGGGCCCTGGAGCGGATGATCCAGGAAATCCGGGGCGCCGGACTGGACCCGACCGGCACGCCGCCCGCGTTCAATTTCGACGCGGTCAGCATGCCCACCGCCACCAGCCTGGTGATCCAGAGCGACCTCGACGGCAACGGGCGTCTCGACCCGCCGGCCGCCTGCGACCCGTCGGGCTCCGGCGAGCGCGTGAGCTACCGCCTGGTCGGCACCGAGCTGCGGCGGGCGACCGACCCTCCCGCCAACGCCTGCGAGGCCGTCGTCGTGGGCGGAGTCCAGCAGCTGACCTTCACGTACTTCGACATGGCCGGGGCGGCGACCGTCAGTCCGGCGGCGGTACGCAGCGTGGGTGTCACCGTCGCCCTTCGCCCGGAGACGGGCACGCGGCCGGTGATCGTCCTGACCGACCGCGTCCGCCTGCGCAACCGGTAGGAGGTCCGAGCGATGAACGAGCGAGGCATGACGCTGCCGCTCACGTTGCTCATGCTGGTCACGATGGCCTCGCTGACGCTGGCGCTGGTGGCGCTGGCCGGCCTCGAGCCGCAGATCTCCCGCAATCTCGCCGACGGCACGCAGGCCCGCTTCGCCGCCGAGGCGGGGCTGGAGTGGGCTTACGACCGGCTGGCCGAGACGCAAAACTGGAACACGCTGCTGGCCACCGCCAACGCCACGCCCGGCGTGGTGATGGACGCCAACCGTCCCATCGGCACCCTGCCGGCGGCCCGCGGGACCTACACCGTGTGGCTGCGGAACGACACGCTGCCGGGCGATCCGGCGATCACCGGGACCGCGGTGGACGCCAGCCCGAACGCCGACGCCAACGGCGTCGTCATCGTCACCTCCACCGGCACCGTCAACGGCGCCACCAAGACCGTGCGGGCCGCCATCAAGCGGCTCACGTTTCCGCCCGGCTTCTTCCCCGGCGCGATGGCCTTCCCGGGCACCGAGGCCGAGGTGAACTTCAGCGGCAACTCCTTTGAGGTGGACGGGCGCGGATGGCGGATGGACGGCAGCGGGCTGGACGCCGGCTGCGCGTCCGTGTTCGGGATCTCGGTCTCGAGCGTGCTGCCCTCGAACGACCCGGGCGCCAACGAAGCGGTCGTGGAGTCGGCGCTGTCGCGGCAGCAGCAGGACAACGTCCTGGGCAGGCCCCAGGATCCGAACCAGGCCGCCCAGGGCGCGAACACGATCGCCCCCAACGAGGCCCTCACCCCGGCCATGATCCAGCGGTTCATCGACCAGGCCAAGAGCGCGGCGGACATCACGCTGGAAAGCCGGCAGCCGAGCGGTCTCAGCTTCAACAACATCGGCTCCTCGTGCGCCAGCGACCCCGACAGCGCCACGTGCTGGGGCACCCGGGACAACCCCAAGATCGTGTACGTCCGGGGCGAGCCCGATCCCTCCTCGATGTTCTCGGCGCTCCAGCTCGGGGGCAACACCGAGGGGTACGGCATCCTGATCGTGGAGGACGGCGACCTCCGGATCCACGGCAACTTCGCCTGGTACGGGCCGATCATCGTCACCGGCCGCTGGGTGGGCGTCGGGTTCATGGGCGGCGGCAACCAGGCGATCTACGGCGCCCTCATTTCCAACGAGACGGCGGCCGATCAGGGGTTCCGCGAAGGGGTGATGACCGGCAACTCCAAGGTCCGGTACTCCTGCGAAGCCCTGGACAATGCGGTGACGGCCCGGAGACTCACCCGCATCACGAACTGGAAGGACCTGGCGCCCGGTGAGTAGGGTCGCCGGGGCCGTCCTCCTGCTCCTGCTGTCCGGGCTCGGTTGCCAGCGGCCCCCGGCTCCGCCGCCGGCCGCCGAGCGCCCGCGCTCCTTCGCCGAACTCGCCGCCGAGGGCGACGCCCACCTGGCGGGCGGCGCCTGGGAGGGCGCCGTGCGCGCCTACCAGGCGGCGCTCGTTCACGACCCCGTCAG
>DATLZL010000245.1:0-2456 GCA_035574035.1 Binatia bacterium
AGGCGCGGGGGATGATCGTGCGCCTGCCGCACCCCACCGCCGGGACCGTGCGGGTGATGGGCGTCCCCATCCGGCTGCACGCCACCCCGGGGGCGGCGACGGCGCCGCCGCCGCTGCTCGGCCAGCACACCGACCAGGTCCTGCGTCGCGTGCTGGGCCTCCGTCCGGCCGCGCTGGCCCGCCTCCGCCGCGACGGCGTGATCTGAGCCGCCGGACGCCGGCGGCGGCCCGCGGCCGGGCGGCGCGTCAGCGCCGGGCGCCGAGGAAGAGCAGGACGGCGCCGAGGACGACGGCGGCCCCGCCCAGGATCGGGGGCAGCGGCACCGTCTTTTCCCGCTCCGCCTCCACCTTCAGCGGACCGATCTCGGCCACCTTCTCGGTGGTGGTGTAGGTGAAGCCCTGGTAGGCCAGGGCCAGAACTCCGAGCACGATCAGCACGAGGCCCAGCACGGCCATCGGACGCATCGAAGCCCTCCCGCGGGTCGCTCCCGGCGCTCGGCTTCCAGCCTACACCGGCCCGCCTCGCCTTGACACCCCGCGACGCGCTGCCGCATGATTCGGAAACCGCCCGCGCGGTACAGGAGGCGCCATGGCTCGCACGATCACCCTCTACGACACGACCCTCCGCGACGGCACGCAGGGCGAGGGCGTGTCGTTCTCGATGGACGACAAGGTGCGGCTGGCCACCCGCTTCGACGCTTTCGGCATCCACTACATCGAGGGGGGCTGGCCGGGCTCGAATCCCAAGGACCTGCGCTTCTTCCGCCGCATGCAGGACGTGCCGCTCAAGCACGCCCGGCTGGCCGCCTTCTCGATGACCCGGCGGGCCGGCATCGCGTGCGAGCACGACGCCAACCTGCAGGCGCTGCTCGAGGCCGGCGCCCCGGTGGCGACCATCGTGGGCAAGTCGTGGGACTTCCACGTGACCCACGCGCTGGAGACGACCCCGGCCGAGAACCTGGCCATGATCCGCGACACGGTGGGCTTCCTCCGCGGGAAGGTGGAGGAAGTCATCTACGACGCCGAGCACTTCTTCGACGGCTTCCGGGCCAACCGCGAGTACGCGCTGGAGACCGTGCGGGCGGCGGCCGCGGCCGGCGCCCGCTGGATCGTCCTCTGCGACACCAACGGCGGCACGCTGCCCCACGACCTGGCCGCCATCGTGCGGGAGGTCCGGCGGCACGTCCCCACGCCGCTCGGCATCCACGTCCACAACGACGCCGAGTGCGCGGTGGCCAACACGCTGGCGGCGGTGCTGGAGGGGGTCGATCAGGTCCAGGGGACGATCAACGGCTTCGGCGAGCGCTGCGGCAACGCCAACCTGGTCTCGGTCATTCCGGCCCTGGTGCTGAAGCTGGGGCTCGAGTGCGTGCCGGTGGCCCACCTCAAGGAGCTGCGCGACCTCTCGCGCTTCGTCAGCGAGCTGGCCAACCGCAAGCCGTGGCCGGCCCAGCCCTACGTGGGCGATTCGGCCTTCGCCCACAAGGGCGGCATGCACGTGTCGGCGGTGCTCAAGCACCCGGAGACCTACGAACACATCGATCCGGAGGCGGTGGGCAACCGGCGGCGCGTGCTGGTCTCCGAGCTCTCGGGGGTCTCCAACATCGTGTGGAAGGCCCGGGAGTACGGCCTCGACCTCGACCGCTCCACGCCGGAGTCGCGCCGCATCCTGGACCAGCTCAAGGCGCTCGAGGACCAGGGCTTCCAGTTCGAGGGGGCCGAGGCCTCGTTCGAGCTCCTCATGGAGCGCGCGCTGGGCCGCCATCGCCCGTACTTCGAGCTGCTCGCCTACCGGGTGATCGTCGAGGAGCAGGGCGGCGACGGCGAGCCGGTGGCCGAGGCCACCGTGCGGCTCCGGGTCAAGGGCATCCTCGAGCACACGGCCGCCTCCGGCAACGGGCCCGTCAACGCCCTGGACCACGCGCTGCGCAAGGCGCTGGAGGAGTTCTACCCGAACCTGCGCGAGCTGCGCCTGCTCGACTACAAGGTCCGCATCCTGGACGAGTCCAAGGGCACCGCGGCCAAGACCCGCGTGCTGATCACCTCCGGCGACGGGGAGGAGACCTGGGGGACGGTCGGGGTGGCCGACAACATCATCGAGGCCTCCTGGCAGGCCCTGGTGGACTCGGTCGAGTACAAGCTGCGCCGCGACGAGCGGCGCGGACGCCGCTGAGCCGACCGTGCAGGTCGTGGTCGTGGACGACGAGCTGCCGGTCATGCAGCTCTGCGCGCGGGTGCTGGAGCTCGGCGGCTACCGGGTGGACGGCTTCACCCGCGCCGAGGAGGCGCTGGTTCGCCTGAGCACGGCGCCGGCCGACCTGCTGGTCGTCGACTACCGGATGCCGGGCCTCTCGGGCCTGGAAGTGGCCCGCCGGGCCCGGGCCGCCCGGCCCGGCCTGCCGGTCATGCTCATCACCGGCCACGGCAGCCCCGACGTGCTGGCCGAGGCCGCTGCG
>DATLZL010000246.1:0-15773 GCA_035574035.1 Binatia bacterium
GGCCTCCGCCACGACCGTCCGCAGCCCGGCCCCGCCCTCGAGCGGGTCGCCCGCGGCGGGCACGCTTCCGCCTGACGGTGCGCTGTCGCCGGTCAGCAGGATGACGGGCGCGTGGTCGGCCAGCGCGTAAACGAGCGCGTCGGCGACCGGCTCGCCGGCCCCGCCGACGACCAGACCAGGAGCGCCCGTGAGCACGCCGGTCACTGCCGCCATCACGACGGCCGGCGCGGCGCCGCTCGGGACCAGGTCGAAACCCGTGCGGGCGGCCGCCTCGGTGAAGACCCGCGGGGCGCCGGCCGTCACGAACGCTCGGGCGACGCCCGCCTGCCGCAGCACCCGGCAGACGACCTCGACCGCCGCCGGCATGGCGAAGGTTCAGCGGGCCAGGCGCTCGAAGACCGGGCGCATGCGCTCGAGCGCCCGCACGAGGTTCGCCTCCGAGTTGGCGTACGACAGACGCAGGTACCCCTCGCCGTACCGGCCGAAAGCGGTGCCCGAGAGCACGGCCACGCCGGCCTCCTCCAGCAGCCGCTCGGCGACCTCGCCGGCCGGACGGCCGGTGCCCGTGATGTTGGGGAACACGTAGAAGGCCCCGCGCGGGCGCGCGCACCGGACGCCGGGCAGGCGGTTCAGCCCGTCCACGATCAGGTCGCGGCGCCGCTTGAACTCGGCCACCATCCGCCCGACCGGGGCCTGGTCGCCCTGCAGGGCGGCCAGGCCGGCCAGCTGGACGAACGTCGCAGTGCAGGAGGCCGAGTTGACCATGAGCCGGGTCACCTGCTCGGCCAGCTCGACCGGCATCACCCCGTAGCCCAGCCGCCAGCCCGTCATCGCGTAGGACTTGGAGAAGCCGTCGAGCACGATGGTGAGCTCGCGCATGCCGGGCTCGGGCAGGATGGAGACGAACTCTCCCTCGTAGAGGAAGTGCCGGTAGATCTCGTCGGCCAGCACCGGGATCCCGCGGGCGGAGGCGATCTCGGCGATCCGGGCGATCTGGCCGCGGTCGAGCACCCCGCCGGTCGGGTTCTGGGGGGAGTTGATGATGATCAGGCGCGTGCGCTCCGACACCGCGCGCTCGAACGCCGCCAGGTCGAACCCGAAGCCCGTGTCCTCGCGGAGCGGGATGGGGACCGGGACGCCGCCCACGAAGTTGATGACTGACTCGTAGATGGGGAAGCCCGGGTTCGGGTAGATGACCTCGTCGCCGGGAGCGACGAGGGCCAGCACCGTGAAAAACATGATCGGCTTGGCGCCCGGGGTGACCACCACCTGCTCGGGCGCCACCGGCACGCCGCGGGTCTCGCTGACGTGCTTGGCGATCGCCTCCCGCAGCTCGGGCAGGCCGGCGGCCGGGCCGTAGTGGGTGGCGCCGGCGTCCAGGGCGGCCTTGGCCGCCGCCTTGATGTGCGCCGGGGTGTCGAAGTCGGGCTCGCCGATCTCCAGGTGGACGATCTCGCGGCCCTGGCGCTCGAGCGCGCGGGCGCGGGCCAGCACTTCGAACGCCGATTCCGTACCGAGACGAGCCATCGCCGGGGCGAATCGCATGGGGGTCTCTCCTCGCCGCGTGATTCTAGCAGTCCGCGGCGACCGAGAGGGCCCCTCGGGCCCCCATCGCCGCCCGCCGGTGGCTCCCGCGGGAGCGCGGCCCGGTCGGTGTACAATCACGCCACCCGGATGGACCGCGGGCAGCGCTCGGTGCTCAGGGAGGGCATCGTCGCCGGCCTCCTCGGCGCGATCGTGGTGGCCCTGTGGTTCCTGATCACCGACACGCTGGCCGGGCGCCCGCTGGAGACTCCGGCCTTCCTCGGCAACGCGCTCTTCTACGGCATCCGGCTGCCGGTGGGGTCGGAGCCGACGCCGGGGCCCGTCCTGGGCTACACCGTCGTCCACGGGCTGGCCTTCGTGGCCTTCGGGATCGTGGCGGCGGCCGTCATCGCGGCCAGCGAGCGGGAGCCGGCGCTGGTGATCGCCGTGGTGATCCTGTTCGCCTGCTTCGAGACGTTCTTCCTCGGCGTCGTGAGCGTGCTGGGCACGGCCGTCCGGGACACGCTGGCCTGGTGGAAGATCCTGCTGGCCAACTTCCTGGCCGCCGCCGTCATGCTGTGGTACTTCCTGCTCCGCCACCGCAGCCTGCCGCGCCTGCTCGTCGGCTCCTGGGCCCACGCGCTGCGCGAGGGCGCGGTGGCCGGTCTCATCGGCGCCGCCACGGTGGCGCTGTGGTTCCTGATCATCGACACCGTCATGGGCGAGCCGCTCCGGACCCCGCGCCTGCTCGGCGAGGCGTTCCTCAAGGTCGAAGGCGGCCCGCCGGCGGTGGTGGCCTACACGCTCGTGCACGTGCTGGCCTTCGTCGTGTTCGGGATCGTCGCCTCGGTGCTCATCGCTGGCGCCGAGCGGGAGCCCATGTTCGTCTTCGCCCTGGTGATCCTCTTCACCGCCTTCGAGGTGGCCTTCTTCGCCGCCACGCTGATCGGCGCCCGCTGGGTGCTCGACGAGCTGGCCGGCTGGACGATCTTCGTGGGCAACGTGCTGGCGGCGGCGGCGATGCTCGGCTACTTCTTCACCGGGCACCGCGGCCTGGCCCGGCGGATGGCCACCGCCTGGGCCGACGACGACTAGCCCCGGGCGCCACGCCCGGCCGGCGACGGCGCCGTCGGCACCGGCTAACTCTCGGCTTGACATCCCGCGGCCGTCTGACTACTGTTGGCGGCTGACAACGTTGTCAACGACCACCCAGAACACCCTGCGGGAGGTTGCCCGGCTGGCGGGCGTCTCGATCAAGACGGCCTCGCGCGTGGTCAACCGGGAGCCGAACGTCGCCCCGGCGACCCGCCGGCGCGTCGAGCGCATCATCGCCCGTCTCGGGTACCGGCCGAACTCGGTCGCGCGCAGCATGCGCACGAGGCGCTCCGAGATGCTCGGGCTCGTGGTCCCGTCCATCCGCAATCCGTTCTATCCGGCGATCGCCCGGGGGGTGGAGGACACGGCCCGCGCGTACGGTCGTGCGGTCGTCGTCGTCAGCGCCGACCGGGACCCGGACCGCGAAGCCGACTGCATCGCCCTCCTGGTGGACAAGCGGGTCGACGGCATCATCCTCGGCTCGCCGGTGGTGGGGCCCGTCGGACTGAGCCCGGCCCGCCGGGCCGGCATCCCGGTCGTCGCCATGAACCCCAACGTTAGCCTGCGCGGGGTGCTGAGCCTCCGCATCGACAACGCCGGGGCGGCTCGGGAGATGACGGCCTACCTGGTCCGGCTCGGACATCGGCGCATCGGCTTCCTGGACGGCATCCCGGCCCTGCGGCGGTGCCGCGAGCGGCTGGCGGGCTACCGGGCCGGGCTGCAGGCGGCAGGTCTCGCGTTCGACGCGGACGACGTCGAGCGCGGGGACTTCGCCTACGACGCCGCCTACCATGCCACGCAGAAGCTGCTCGATCGCCAGCGCTCGTTGACGGCCCTGTTCGCCGGCAATGACCTCATGGCGATCGGGGCCATCGCGGCCGCCGTGGACCGCGGCCTTCGCGTGCCGGAGGACCTCTCGGTCGTGGGGTTCGACGACATCGACCTGGCGGCCATGGTCCGGCCGGGGCTGACGACCGTGCACCAGCCCAACTACGAGATGGGCGCCCTGGCCGCGGACCTCATCCTCAACCCCCAGCAGCAGGGCGGACCCCTCGTCCGGACGATGCCGACGCGCATCGTCGAGCGCGAGTCGGCCGGGCCCCCTCGAGGCCGGCCCGTCCCGCTCGATCCGGTTCGGCCGGCGGCCTGAGACGGAACAGGAGGCAACACGTGGGCACGCGCATCCGACTCGCAACCCTTCCCGAGCTGCCGTTCCAGAACGAGAACCAGCGCTTGGTGCGAGTCGTCTTCCGGCGGCTGAATCTCCCCGGCAGCCTCGTCCTCGCCTTCGAGAACTCGGTGTACTTCACCCACGGCAGCTCGCCACTGCACGCCGACGACGACTCGGAGGAGATCATCTACGTCCGGCGCGGGGTCGGCCGCGTCCAGATCGACGACCACCAGGTTCCGGTGGGCCCGGGCTCGGCGGTGGCCGTTCCACGATCCGTCCGCCACCGGGTGGTCAATACGGGCCAGGACGTCCTGGAACACCTGCTGATCTGCGCCGACATCACGCGCCCCGCTCCCCTGCCGCCCCACCCGCCCGAACCCGAGGACCTCCTCACCGCCGGGGCCGGCTCCCGGCTCGAGCGGCTCTCGTGCAAGCGTCTGCAGCTCAAGCAGGGTGAGTCGTCGAGCCCTCTCGCCTACCGGGACCGCGAGGTCATCTACAGCCTCTCCGGCGGGTTCGCAGTGATCGAGGTCTCGACCCCGGACGGCGCCTACCAGTGGGAGTACGCGATCGACAGCTCCCACGCCTTCTGGCTGCCGCCGGGGACCCGGCACGCCTTCCGGAACGTCGGGGATTCCGAGTTGACGGCCATCGGCTTCTTCTGCGACGGCCGGTCGGGCGCATGACCGAACCTCCGGCTTTCCCGTATTCCCTGGCCTCGCCCCGCGAGGGCAAGCCCCGGCGCCGCGGCCAGACGTGGATCTCCCTGTTCGGCGAGGGGCCGCGGAGCGTGGAGGATCTGCTGACCATGGCCGGCCCCTTCATCGATCGCGCCAAGCTCGCCTACGGCTCCAGCCTGCTGGCGGACCGCGGCGCCCTGCGGGCCGTGATCGACCTGCTGCACAAGGCCCAGGTCGACGTCTATCCGGGCGGCACGCTGGTCGAGATGGCGATCCGCGAGGGGCGGTACGACGACCTGCTGGCCTGGGCCCGGGACACCGGATTCACGAGCATCGAGGTCTGCGACGGCGTGATCGAGCTGCCGCCCCCGGCCCGCCGGAGCGCGATCGAGCGGGCGCGGGCCGCCGGCTTCCGGGTCACCACCGTGGTCCAGGAGGTGGTCCGCAAGCCCCTGGCCGAGGTCGTCCCGCTGCGCGAGCGGATCCGGCGGGCCGAGGAAGACCTGGCGGCGGGCGCCACCGACGTCCACATCGTGTTCCAGGCCCTGCTGCGGGGCGAGACCCCGAGCGATGTGGTGGGCCCCATCAAGCGCGAGCAGGTCCGAGCCCTCAGCGACGCGGTGGGGGCCGACCGGCTGGTCTGGGAGGCCACGCGGCTCGATGACCAGCTCTATTACCTCCGCGCGGTCGGCCCGGATGCCAGCCTCGGTCACGTCCCGCCGGCTAGTGTTGTCCAGCTGGAGGCGCAGCGTCGCGAGCTCGGCTACGAGAGCTTCTGGTCGAAGGTGTGGAGACGCCCCCACTGGGATTGACTCCGGACGAGCCGCCGCCGGCGCGGCTCGGCTCGACCCGGCAAGGAGAGCGACCGGAAGGAGAACGAGATGAGGCTCGACATGCGGAAGGCGCTCATCGTGACCGTGCTCGTCCTCGGCCTGATGTGGACCGGAGACCTGTCCGCCCAGCAACGGGGCGGCACGCTCCGGGTCGGGCAGGCCAGGAGCCCCGTCAGCCTGGACCCGCACCTCGGCGTCTCCCTGCACGAGTTCCACGTGCTGTACGCGATCTTCGACGGCCTCGTCATGTACGACGAGAACCTGGGCCTGAGGCCCGGCCTGGCGGAGTCCTGGCAGCGGGTCGACTCGAGGACCTGGGTGTTCCGGCTCCGGAAGGGCGTGAAGTTCCATGACGGCACCGACTTCGACGCCGCCGCCGTGAAGTGGAACGTGGAGCGGATCAAGAACCCCGAGACGAGGGCCCGGGTCCGGGACCTCGAAGTCGTGGACGCCGTGGAGGTCGTCGACCCCCACACGGTGCGCTTCCGGCTGCGGACCCCGACGGGGCTCCTGCCGACCTTCCTCGCCGAGCGCGGGGGCCTCATGGTGTCCCCGGCCGCCGTGCAGCGCCTCGGTCCCGATCACGGCCGCCAGCCGATCGGGACCGGGCCCTACCGGTTCGTCGAGTGGAAGGCCGACGACCACATCACGCTCGCGCGGTGGGAGCAGTACTGGGACCGGGACGCGGCCTACCTCGACCGCATCGTCTACCGGATCATCCCCGACGAGTCCGTCCTCGTCACGAACCTCCGGGGCGGGCAGGTGGATCTGGTGATGGACGTCCCGCCCAAGGACCTCGGCGGGCTCAAGCGCGAGGGGAGCCTGGCGGTTCATCAGCGGCCCGGGCTCGGCTTCTACTGGATCAACCTGAACTCGGGCGCCCCGCCCTTCGACAAGAAGGCGGTGCGGCAGGCCCTGGCCCTGGCCCTCGACCGGCCCGCCATGCTCCGCGGTCTCTACTTCGGCGCCGGCACGCCGGCCGCCGGCCCGGTCGCCCCGGCGTCCTGGGCCTTCAACGGGGCCCTGAAGCCCCCGGGGCGCGACCTCGCGCTGGCCAGGCGGAAGCTGGCCGAGGGCGGACTGCCGAACGGCTTCACGTTCAAGATGCTGGTGGGCTCGACGCCGATGTACCGGACGAACGCCACGGCGGTGCAGGCGCAGCTCGACGAGATCGGTGTCAAGGCCGAGCTCGAGATCGCCGAGACGGTCAAGGTGCTGCAGCAGGTGGTCGCCCGGACATACCAGGCGTCGAGCACGATCTGGATCGGCCTGAACCCGGATCCGGACCTGGTCCTGCACCCGCTCTACCACAGCCAAGGGCTGTTCAACAAGGACCGCTACCGCAACGCCCGGGTGGACGAGCTCCTGGATCGGGCGCGCGCGGCCGAGGGCCAGGATGAGCGCCGCGCGCTGTACCGCGATGCCGTGGACCTGATCGTCGAGGATGCGGCCGACCTGTGGCTCTACCACCCCGACGTCACGGCCGCCATGTCCCGGAAGGTCCGCGGCGTCCCGCTGCCGGCTGACGGCCGCCTCAGGATCCGGGGCGCCTGGCTGGAGCCTTAGCAGCGGAGGGGGCCGTGGGGGCGAGCATCGCCGGCCGCATCGCGCTCACGGTCCCCACGCTCCTGCTCGTGTCCGGCCTCGTCTTCTCCTTGCTGCTGCTCCTGCCCGGGGACCCGGTCCTCCTCATCCTCGGCCCCGAGGCAAGCCCCGAGGAACGGCAGACCCTGGCCCGCGAGCTCGGCACCGACCGGCCCGTGCCGGTCCAGTACCTGGCGTGGCTCACCCGCGCCCTGCAGGGGGATCTCGGACGCTCACCGCGAACGCAGCAGCCCGTCGTGCGGGCCATCGGCGAGCGGCTCCCGCCGACCCTCGAGCTGGCGGGGCTCGGCATGGCCCTGGCCATCGCCGGCGGGGGGATCCTGGGGCTGGCCGCCGCGTGGCGCCCCGGGTCATGGCTGGATCGGCTGTCGCTCGGCGTCTGCACCCTGGGCGTGGCGGTGCCGACGTTCTGGCTGGGCATCCTCCTCGTTCTCGGCCTGTCGCTCCACCTCGGCCTGGTGCCGCCCTCCGGCTACGTGCCCCCGCGCGAAGGCCTGGTCGCCAATCTCCGCGCCATGGTCCTTCCGGCCATCACCGTGGCCGCGACCATGGGCGCGGTCATCGCGAGAACCGTGCGGGCCAGCGTCGTCGAGGTGGCCGGTGAGACGTACGTGGTGACGGCCCGGGCGAAAGGGCTTCCCGAGGTCGCGGTGTTCCTGCGTCACGTCCTGCGCAACGCGCTCGCGCCGATCCTGGCCGTGGTCGGCCTCCAGGTGGGACGGCTCATGGGGGGCATGGTCATCACCGAGACCATCTTCGCCATCCCGGGGATCGGCCGTCTGGCGGTGGACTCCGTGCTCGCCCGCGACTTCCTCACCGTCCAGGGCGTGGTGCTGGTCATGGCCGTCTGGGTGCTCCTGGCCAACCTGGCGGTGGACGTCCTCCACCTCGTGGCCGATCCACGTATCCGGCGGCTGTGAGCGCCGGGCGCCGAGTGGTGACCAGCCCGGGGGCCCTCCTGGTGCTGGCGCTGGTCGCCGTCGCCATGTTCGCCCCAGCGCTGGCCCCGCACAGCCCGGTGATGCAGCGCCTGGAGGCGGCGCTGGCGCCGCCCTCCCGGGCGTACCTGCTGGGCGGCGACGAGTTCGGGCGGGACGTGCTGAGCCGGCTGATCCACGGCGCCCGGATCTCGCTCGGCGTGGCCGGGCTGGCCATCGCCATCTCGCTCGTGGCCGGCACCGCGGTGGGCCTGGTGACCGGCGTGCGCCGCGACTGGCTGGACGCGGCCCTGATGCGGCTCATGGACGCGCTCCTGACCGTACCGAGCCTCGTCCTGGCCCTGGCCGTGGCCGCCGCGCTGGGGCCGGGACCGGGCAACGCGGCCATCGCGATCGGGCTCGTGTACATCCCCCACTTCGCCCGCCTCGTCCGGGCCCAGGTCCTCAGCCTGGCCGAGCGCGAGTTCGTCGGCGCCGCCCGGGCGCTCGGCGCCGGCGAGACTCGCATCCTGATCCGGCACATCCTGCCGAACGTGCTCCCGACGGTGGTCGTGCTGGCCTCGGTCAACGCGGGGTTCGCGATCATGTGGGAGGCGAGTCTCTCGTTCCTCGGCGTCGGGGTGCAGCCGCCGGCCCCCTCGTGGGGCGCCATGCTCCGAACGGGCTACCCGTACATCGAGCACGCGCCGTGGCTCGCCATCGCTCCGGGATGTGCGATCCTGGTCGCGGTGCTGGGCTTCATGGTCCTCGGGGACCGACTGCAGCGCCTGCTGGATCCGAGACTGGCCCGGACCCTGTCCCGCGGGGTGGCCTGACGATGGATGCCGCGGTCTTCCCGGGCTTCGACTTCCCCCTGACGCCGGACCTCGCGCTCCTGGTCATCGACATGCAGCCCTGCGGCGTGGCGGCCGAGGCCGGCCTCATCCGCGCCATCGAGGCCGGCGCCCCCGGCTACACGGCCTACCTCGTCGAGCGCGTCCGGGACCGGGTGATCCCGAACCTGCGGCGACTGACCGGCGCCTTCCGCCGGCTCGGCCGGCCCGTCTACTTCACCGCGTTCGCCAGCCTGACCGGCGACGGCGGCGACGTCGCGACGTCGACGATCCGGTACCGGGACCGCCAGCGCCGGGCGCGAACCGGCGCCTCGGTCGTCTTGCCGCGCTCGCACCCGGCGACGGACGTGGTGCCCGAGCTGGCGCCGCAGCCCGGCGATTGCGTGCTGACCAAGACGTCCATGGATGCCTTCACCTCGACCGGGCTGGCCAGCGAGCTGGCCGCCCGGAGCATCCGGAGCCTGGTCGTGACCGGCGTCCTCACCGACGCCTGTGTCGAGAGCTCGGCGCGCCATGCCGCCGAGCTCGGCCTGGAGGTGACGGTGGTCGAGGACGCGTGCGCAGCCTGGCGCGAGGAGTTCCACGTCGCGAGCCTGGCGGCCCTGTCGCGCTACTTCGCCCGCATCGCCTCCACGGCGGACGTCCTCGCCGAGCTCGAGCGCGTCGTCGGGCGGCCCTAGCCGCAGCCCGGACGGCCGCCGCCCTTCACCAGACCGCCTCCGGCAGCGGCAGTCCGGCCAGGGCGTCGGCCGGCAGCGGCCGGGGCGGCTCGATCCCCAGCCGGTCCACCAGGTCGTACAGCTGCCGCAGGTGCTGGGCCGCATGCCAGGTGGTGCGCTCGAGCAGCTCGTGGGCGTCCTGGGGACCGTAGTAGACGGCCACCACGCGCTCGTACGTGGCCGGCGGTGCTGCGGCGAGCCAGTTGCGCAGGCGCTCGCGCACGCTCGCGCCCCAGGCGGCCAGGGGCTCCACGCGTCCGAGGGCGGCGGGCGCCGCCTCCTGGAACCAGGCTTCCGGCAACACCCCCTGCTCCAGTGCGTCCGGAAACGAGGCCGCCACCCGGAAGAGGTGATACGCGAGATCGCCCAGCCGGCGCTCGCGTTCCGGCGGCGTGAAGCCGAGCGCAGGGTCGGGCAGGACGCCCACCAGCGCGGTCGCGGCTTCGAGGATCCGGTCGAGCCGCCGGGCCAGCTCGGCGGGCTCGAGCCGCGGCGGGCGCCGGTACCCCACGCCCAGGAGCCGGGCATAGGCCTCCGGGTTCCAGCCGTGCACGGCCCGGTCGCCGACCGCGACCGCCGGCACCAGCGGCACCCCGAGCCGGGCGAGCTCGGCCCGGGCGCCCGGCGCCTCGTCCACGTTCACGGGGTCGAACTCGACCCCCCAGGACGCGAGAAGCTCCCGCGTCTTGGCGCAGGACGATCAGCCGGGCCGGTAGTAAAGCCTCGGTCGCGGGGTCATCGGCCCCGGAAGGTCGGGGTCTGCTTGCCGGCGAAGGCGGTGACGCCGTGCCGGAAGTCCTCGGTGCGGCCGCTCTCGGCGATGGCCTGGGCCTCCAGTTCCATCTGCGTCTCGAGACTCTCCCAGGTCGAGTGGTGGAAGAGACGCTTGGCCCGGCCGAACGCCCGGGTCGGGCCCTGCGCCAGTTCCCGGGCCAGCGCCGCCACCGCCCCGGGCAGCTCGGCGTCGGGCACCACGCGGGTGACCAGCCCCCAGTCCAGGGCCTCCCGGGCCGTGAGCATGCGGTTGGTGAAGTAGAGTTCCATGGCCCGGCGCAGCCCGATCAGGCGCGGCAGCAGGTAGGTCGAGCCGCCGTCCGGCGTCGCCGCGATCCGCGAGTAGGCCAGCGTGAACCGCGCCGACTCGGCGGCCAGCACGAGGTCGCCCGACAGGGCCAGCCCCAGGCCGCCGCCGGCCACCATGCCGTTGACCGCCGTGATCACCGGCTTGTCGCTCCGCGACAGGCGGGACACGGCGCCGTGAAGGAACGTCGTCAGCTCCTTGATCAGGGCGCCCACCCGCTCGCCGGCGGCGGCGAAGTCTTTGACGTCTCCGCCGGCGCAGAAGGCCTTGCCGGCGCCGGTCAGCACGATGCAGCGCACCGCCGGGTCCTCGTCCAGGTCCAGGACCGCGCCGTAGATCTCGTGGGCCATCGTGCGGTTGAAGGCGTTGTAGGCGTCGGGACGGTTGAGGGTGACGGTGGCCACGGCGTCCCGGCGTTCGACGAGCAGGCACTGGTAAGCCATCACGAAGCCTCCGGTCGACTGGGTTCGACGCGCCGCCGCGTGACGCGGGCGACGGCGTCCATGATGTCCTCGATGGTGAGCGGCTTGGGGTAGACGGCCTCCACCCCCCGGGCGGCACGCTCCTCGTCGCGGATCTCGACGCCGAAGCCGGTCACGACGAAGACCGCCACCCCGGGCGTCCAGCGCCGGACGGCGTCCACCACCTGCCAGCCGGAGACGCCCGGCATGGCCAGGTCGGTGAAGACGGCGTCGAACCGCTCGCTCCGGATCCGCTCGAGCGCGTCCGCCCCGCTGGTGAGCACCACCGCTTCGTGGCCGACCGCCTCCAGCACGTCGCCGATGACCGCGCCCACCGCCTCCTCGTCGTCCACCACCAGGCAGCGCAGCCGCACCGGCCCCGGCTCCGGCGAGCCGGCGGCCGGCGGGGGTGGCGCCGCCGGCCGGTCGAGAGGAAACGTGACCCGGAAGGTGGTGCCCCGGCCCTCCTCGCTGTCCACGGCGATGCGGGCCCGGTGGCGGGAGACGATGCCGTAGGTCATGGACAGGCCCAGTCCGGTGCCCCTGGGGCCCTTGGTGGTGAAGAACGGGTCGAAGATGCGGTCGCGGATCGCCGCCGGGATGCCGACCCCGGTGTCGCTCACCGACACCTCCACGCCGTCCGGGACCACCGCCGTGCGCAGGGTCAGCACGCCGCCCTCGGGCATGGCGTCGAGCGCGTTCAGGATCAGGTTCGTCATGGCCTCGCGGAGCTCGACCGGATCGCCGACGACCGGCGGCACCTCGGCCAGCTCGCTATGCACGGCGATCGTCACGCCCTGGCGCAGCGCCTCGTCCCGCCAGCGCGACTGGGTGATGTCCAGCGAATCGCGGACGACCTGGTTGAGGTCCACCGGGACCAGCGGCTGGTCGTGCCGGATCCGGGCGAAGTCCTGCAGCCGGCGCACGGTGTGGGCGCCGTCCAGCGCCGAGCGCTCGATGACCTGCACCCACTGGCGGAGCTGGGGGTCGGTGAGCCGGCGGAGCAGCAGCTGCGCGCGCCCCAGGATCGCCGCCAGGAGGTTGTTGAAGTCGTGGGCCACCCCGGAGGCCATCTCGCCCAGCGCCCGGAGCTTCTCGGTCCGCACCAGCTGGTCCTGGGTCGCCTCCAGCTCGGCGTAGGCCCGGGTGCGCTCCTCGTACAGGCGCGCGCTGCGCAGGGCCAGCGCGGCCAGGTCGGCGATGTTGGCGATGAGCCCCTCGTCGGGCTTGGTGAACGGCCGGCTGTCGCGGCTGAGCGTCAGCACGCCGAGGACCTCGCCGGCCGCGATCATGGGGGCGCCGATCCAGTAGGCCGGCTGCCGGCCGGGCGGCGGGGTCGTCCCGCGCCGGGCGCACTCGGCCGCGTAGTCGTCGGTGCGCAGGGGGCGCCGGGCCTCGGCCACCACGCCGGCCAGGCCCACCCGGCGGTCGAAGCGCGGCGGCGGCCCGGACTCCACGGCGCCGTCCAGCACGCGCAGGGCGACCTCGAACTCGTCCCGGGCCGGGTCGAGGAACAGGACGACCATCTGGTCGGCGTCGAGCACGCCGGGCACGCGCGCCCGCAGCGTATCGAGCAGCGCCTGGCGGTCGAGCTGGCCGGTGACCGCCCGCGAGAGCTCGTGGAGCACCGTCAGCTCCCGCACCCGGTGCTCGCGCTGCCGCTCGAGCTCGGCGTTCTCGAGCGCCAGACCGACCTGGGCCGCGACGCCCTCCAGCAGGCGTAGCTCGGCGGCGGTCGGCTCGCGACCGGGCGTCCACCACACCAGGAACAGGGCGCCCACGCTCTGCCCCCGCACGCGCAGCGGCGTGAGCAGGACCGCGTGGGGCGGCAGCGAGGCCGCCCACTCCCGGTCGAAGCGGTCGTCCTCCTGGACGTGGCGGCTCCAGATCGGGGTCCCATCCTCCCAGGCCTGGCGCAGGCGCGGGAGGCGGTCGATCGGGATCGGATGGTCGCGGAACCACTCGCGCAGGTGCGGCGGCAGCCGGTAGCCGGCCACCGGGACCAGCCGCTGGCCGGTGTCGTCCAGGACGTAGGCGCCGGCCATGTCGGCCCCGAACGCGCGGGCGGTCTCCCGGGCCACCCGCCGCAGCGACTCGTCGCGCGGCAGCGAGTCGGCCAGCACGCGGCTGATCGCGAGCAGCGTCGAGGTCTCCCGCAGGCGCTCGTCCGCGTCCCGCCGCCGGCGCTCGGTCTCCTCGAGCAGCCGGGCGTTCTCGATGGCCAGTGCCGCCTGGTCGGCCAGCGCCTGGAGCAGCGCCGTCTCCTGGGGCGAGAAGACGCGCCCGGCGGGGTCGGCCACCAC
Source organism: Binatia bacterium (assembly GCA_035574035.1). Taxonomy (GTDB): domain Bacteria; phylum Methylomirabilota; class Methylomirabilia; order Rokubacteriales; family CSP1-6; genus DATLZL01. Next base: position 13,244 of record DATLZL010000246.1, read on the forward strand.
CAGCGCGCCGATGGTGCGGCCCTTGACCTTGAGCGGCGTGGCCAGCACCGCACGGTTGCCGGTCGCCTCCACCCGGCGGCGCAGATCCTCGCTCACCACCACCGTCGGGTCCTGGAACACGTCCGTCGAGGCCACCGGCCGGCCCTCCACCACCGCCCGCCCGGCCATGCCCACGCCGGGCTCGAGGACGTAGCCGACCGGCAGGATGTCACTCGGAGCGCCCGAATACGCGCGCGCCACCAGCGTGCCGTCCGGCTGCAGCAGCCAGATCCCGGCGGTGTTGACGCCGAACAGCGCCGGCGCGTTCTCGACCACGCGGTCGCACACCTCCTGCAGGTCCAGGGTTTCCGTGAGCCGCCGGGCCAGGCTCGCCAGCTCCTCGGCTTCCCGGCGCCGGCGCTCCGTCTCGTCGTAGAGCCGGGCGTTCTCCACCGCCACCGCCGCCTGGTTGGCCAGCCGCCCGAGCGTGTCGAGCTCGTCCTCCGTGAACGGCGGCACCCCGCCCCCGAAACGGAACATCCCCACCACACCCAGCAGCCGGTCGCGCAGGAGCAGCGGCTGCGCGATCCCGTGGCGGACCCCCAGGGCCACGAAGCGCGGGCGGGCGTAGGGAGAGGCCGGATAGTCGTTGGCCAGCAGGCCCCGGCGCTCCTGGGCGCAGGTGCCGACCAGGCCCAGGCCGAAGGGGATCCGCTCGTCGGCGAACGCGCCCTCGGTCCGGGCCGAGGGCGTCAGCGTCCGGTCCTCCTGGGCCAGGTAGATGATGCCTTCGGCCCCCAGCAGGTCCTTGGCCCGGTCGACGATCAGGTGGAGCAGCCGGTCCAGGTTCAGCTCGGCCGCCAGCTCGCGCTCGAGCGCGGCCAGCGTCTCGATCTGGTGTCGGCGCTGGGTCTCCAGCGCCAGCAGGCGGGCATTCTCGGCCGCCTGACGGCTCGCCTCCCGGTAGAGGCGGGCGTGCTCGAGCGCGATGGCGGCCTGGCCGGCGAAGGCTTCGGCCAGCTCCCGGTCCCGCTCGGTGAACGGGCGCCGGGCACGGAACGCGAAGGCGCCGGTGATCCGGTTGCCCACCCGGAGCGGGACGCCCAGGTAGTGGGTGTAGCCGAGCTCCTGCTCGCGAGCACGGTGCTCGGCCACCATGTCGGGGACGCTCCCCGCCTCCACCATCAGCGTGCGGCCCTCGGCGACGACCCGGCCGCTGAAGCTCTCGCCGATCCTGATGCGGGCCCGGCGCATCGTCTCCCGCGCCGTGCCGGCCAGGCCGGCCAGCACCAGCTCGTCGCCCTCCACCAGGCGGAAGCCGGCGTTGTCGACGTCGAGCAGCCGCGCCGCCTCTTCGGCGATCGCCGTCAGCAGCGCGTCGGTCGGCTCGGCGGCGCCGATCTTCTTGTTGATCTCCAGGAGCGCGGCCAGCTGGTCGCGGCGGCTCTGCTCCTCGGCGAGGAGCCGGGCGTTGTCGATCGCGATGGCGGCGTAGGTGGCCAGCGACGACAGCAGCGCCAGCTCCTCGGCGCCGTACTCGTGGCGCTCGCGCACGGCGACCGACAGCGCGCCGAGGACCCGGTCGCCGGCGACCACCGGCACCGCCGCCACCGACACCACGCCCTCGGCCAGGATGCGCTCGCGGTTGCGCACGCGGGGGTCGGTGGTGGCGTCGAGCACGGTGAGGGGCCGGCCGGTGGCCACCACGGTGCCGACGATGCCGTCCCCCACCGCGATCCGGGTGAGCCCGACGACCGAGGTCCGGGTCCCCGCCCACGCCCGCAGCGCCAGGTGGCGACCGTCCTCCTCCAGCAGCCACAGCCGGGACACGCTGGACCGGAACACGGCCACGCCGGCGTCGACCACCCGCTGCAGGACCTCGTCCATGGCCAGGGTGCCGGCCAGTGACTGGGCCAGGCGGGTGAGGCTGTCGAGGCGGCGGCCCTTGTCCTCGGTCTCCAGCCGCAGCGTGTGCTGGGCGACGCCGGTGGCGACCAGCAGTCCCACGGTCTGCAGCACCCGGACCGCGCCGGCGTCGAGGCGCCGCGGGCGGGCGTCGAGCAGCGCCAGCAGCCCCCACGGCACGCCGCCGACCAGGATGGGGACCAGGGCCTGCGCGCGGTAGCCGGCCTGGGGCGTCCGGTCCTCGGCGGCCGGCGGGCCGTCCAGGGGCGCCACGCTCACCCGGCCGGAGCGGAGCGCCTCGCCCGCAACGCCGCGGGGCGGCCGGGTCATGAGGAATTCCAGCCGCTCGGGCGGCACGCCGCGGTGGGCGATCAGCGTGAGGCGGTGAGCGCGGGCGTCCAGGCGGTACGCCAGGGCGGCGTCCGATCGGAGCAGCACGCGGACGACCTCGAGCGCCTCGGTCAGCGCCAGCGGTAGCTCGCGCCCGGCCTCGAACGCGCGGCCGACGGCCTGGAGGGCGCGCCACTCGGCATCCTCCGGCGTCCGGGCGCGGCGCGGCCGGCGGGCCAGCCAGGCCACGGTGAGGACACCGGCGGCAACCGTCCACGAGGCGGCCAGCCACGCGACGATGCGGCGGCGCTGGTGC
>DATLZL010000247.1:0-4975 GCA_035574035.1 Binatia bacterium
CGGTTCTACAACCACGAGCGACCGCATCACGGCTACCGGGTCCGCGGCCGAACCCCGGCGGCCGCGCTGGCCGGCGCCCGCTGAGCTCATGCATCCCACTCTGGGGGGTGAAAGTGTCAACACGAACCCGAGCCTGGACACCCTAGCTCGGAGCCGCCGCGGCGAGCCGCCGCCGGCGGCCTGGACCACCCGGGGCGCCCCGCCGCCGCTGGTTCCCTCAGGGGTCGACCTCGGGGTCGCCCCGCCCGGCCGACCCCGGACAACGCGCCGCGCCAATTGTGGTATCGTCCTGGCCGCTGTCCAGGCAGGAGGCTCCGGCATGGTCCTCAAGGACAGGGTGGCGGTCGTGACGGGCGCGGCGCGCGGCATCGGCCGGGAGATTGCGCTCCTGATGGCGCGGCTCGGCGCCCGCGTGGTGGTCAACGACTACGGCGGCTCGGAGACCGGCGAGGGCGCGGCGCGCGCCCCGGCCGACGAGGTCGTGGCCGAGATCCGGGCCGCCGGGGGCACGGCCGTCGCCAGCTACGACTCGGTGGCGACCATGGAGGGCGGGCGCCGCATCGTCCAGACCGCGCTCGACCAGTTCGGGCGGGTCGACGTCGTCGTCAACAACGCCGGCATCCTCCGCGACCGGATGGTCTTCAACATGACCGAGGAGGAGTGGGACGCGGTCATCGCCACCCACCTCAAGGGCACCTTCGCCGTGACCCGGGCCGCCGCCCCCCACATGCGGGAGCAGCGCTGGGGCCGCTTCATCAACATGACCTCCACCTCCGGACTGGTGGGCAACGTCGGCCAGGCCAACTACGCGGCGGCCAAGATGGGCATCGTCGGCTTCACCAAGGTCGTCGCGCTCGACATGGCGCGCTACAACGTCACCGCCAACTGCATCTCGCCCTTCGCCTGGACGCGGATGATTGGCACCATCCCGACCGACACCCCGGCCCAGCAGGCCCGGGTCGAGAAGCTCAAGAAGCTCTCGCCGGCCCATGTGGCGCCGCTGGCCGCCTACCTGGCCTCGGACGCCGCCCAGGAGGTCACGGGCCAGGTGTTCGGGGTCCGCGGCAAGGAGATCATGCTGTTCAGCCACATGCGGCCTGTCATGCGGATCCACCACGCCGAGGGCTGGACCGTGGAGCGCCTGGCGGAGCTGTTCCCGGGGACGCTCCAGCACCACCTCGTCCCGCTCGAGACCTCCGGGCAGTACTTCAACTACGACCCGCTGGTCTAGCCGGTCACGTCCCGGATTCGATCCGGCCGTGACCGTCGGCCGCGCCACTAGGCCGCGCGTGGCGCAGGGCTCGGCGCGGCCCTCACCGGGGGTGCACCTTCACGAGCTGCACCGGCACGCGGAGCAAGAGGTCGGGCCCGGCGCCCCGTAGGCACCTGACCAGCCGGTCATATCTCGACTTGCCGATCATCGTCCTCACGAGCTTGGCCTGTGCGGGGTATTTCCTGAAGCCGCCGCGCCCCGCGTCAACGTCTGCCGCGTGCAGTCAACTTCCAGACGCTTGGCGAGTCCCCCGCGGCATCCATGCCTCCCTTCTTTTGAAGCTGAAGGACCCCCTGTCGCATGTCGTACTGCCAGGGTATCGAAGAGGTCTCCCGGAGGCTTGCAGGCGCTAAACCTCAGTAGGACTTCCTGGGCTCTTCAATGCCCGCCTACGCCAGCCACCTCACCAGACCATCGGCCGTGAACAGCGGGCCGAGGTGCAGGCGGCGGCAAGCGGCCAGGCCGGCGGCCTCCAGGGTCGCCCGTACAGCCGCGCCTGCCCGACGTACTCGGGGAAGGCGACCTCGACATCGCCCGCCGGCGGCGCGTCGGTCTTGAAGTCGAGCACGATCAGCTCGTCATCTCGCACGGCGAACAGGTCCACGTAGCCGACCGGGAGCGTGCCGTCGTCCAGGACCGTCGCGAGGACCGGCTCGAAGAAGGGCCAGGCGTCGGGCTCGCGCTCGAGCACGGCCGCCGCCTCACGGTAGATCCGAGCGGCCGTCCAGGAGCGCCCGGCCGTCTCGTCCAGGGTGCGCCAGACCGTGGCGACGTCGGCCAGCCGGGCATCTCCGGCCGCGTCCAGATGGTCCGGCGACAAGCCGGCCGCCTCGAGATCCGCGACGGCGCGGGCGAAGCCGTGATCACAGCCGGGCCTGTCGCGCAGGAGGCTGGCCGGGTAGTGGCGCAGCGGCAGGGAGCCGCGGACGAGCGTCAGGAGGCGAATCGGCCGCAGCGCCTCCTCGCCGGCCGCGAACTGGACGCCCGCCGCGTGGAGCACGTGGATGTCCCCCGGGGTCACCAAGATGAACCGCGTGCCAGCCAGCACCGCACCGTGCCCGCCGCGGATCAGCTCCCCACGCAGCGCGTGAGCCGCCGGCTCGCCGGGCACCAGTACCGTCCGGCACGGCAGGGTCCCGCCGATAGGCAGTGCCGCGACCGCCCCGGCCTGGTCGCGGAGAGTGTAGAAGACACGGGGACTCGCCCTCGCGCCCGGCACCTTTTCATCCAGGCCTGACAGGGGCGGTCACACGACCCGCGGGCGGGCTGCCCCGCCAGCGGCAGGCCGAGCTGCTTCAGTGAGCCGATTTCAAGTCCCCGAACCGGCGGCGATTGAAGTTCTTACCACCGGGCATATGAAAACCACTTTCCTGTTTGGAGCGGCTCATGTCACAATCCGCGGCCGGGAAGGGAAGAGGTTTTCATACGCGACACCTGGGTCTCGTCCCCGTCCTGATCGTCGCGCTGGTCGCCGGCTGCGGCAGCGGCCGGCTCGTGGTGCCGGTGACGATCGACCCCGACCTGACCCCCCCGGCCGACGCCCGCGGCCTGACCACCCACGAGCGCGCCGTCCGCGGCATCGCGGCCATCATGATGCACGAGCTCGGAGTGCCGGTCCCCCCTGCGCTGACCGTCTACATTTACGGCACCCGCAAGGTGTTCGAGCGAGGCCTGGTGCAGGACGCCCACGTGTCACCGGCGCGCGCGGCCGAGCTGAGCGACTTCGCCATCGGCATCGGCAAGCGGCGCCAGTTGCTGCTCAACGACGAGGGCGCCGATCGGGCCGGGCGCGAGTGGTTGCGGCTCATCACGCACGAGCTGGCCCACGTGAGCCAGATCGAGATGGCCCAGGGCGAGGGGCTCGCCGAGCAGTGGCTGGCGGAGGGCATGGCGGAGTGGGTCGCCTTCCGGGTGCTCGAGCGGCTGGGGCTCGACACGATGGAGCGCCGGCGGGTGGTCTCGCGCGCCGGTATCAGGAACCACGCCGCGCTGGTCGCCGCCCGGCTCGACCTCGAGACCCTCGGCTCACCGCGCGGCTTCACCGTGCGGCACAGGAAGGAAGGTTCGCTGCCGACCTACCAGCTGGCCTTCCTGATGGCGGACTACCTGATCCAGCGGGACGGCTTCGAGCGGGTGCTCGACTACTTCCGTGCCTTCGCCTCCAGCCAGGACCGCCGGGCCAACTTCGCCCGGGCCTTCGGCCAGACGCTGGACGAGTTCGAGCGCGAGATCCTGACGCATTTGAAATCGGTTGTCCCGTAGCCGCCGCCCCGCCTTCCTCTCGACCCTCCTCGTCCTGCTGCTGTCGGCCGTCGCCGCCGCCCCGGCCGTCGAGGAGCCGCTGGTCGCCGTGGGCGACGTCACCCCCACCGGCGCCGTCCTCTGGCTGCGCGGCTCGGCCCCGGGCGAGGCGCGTGTCCGCTACCGGCCGGCGTCGGCGCCCGCCGACACCGCGGCCTCGCTCTCCGTCCCGCTGCTCCGGGCCACCGACTTCACCGCCAAGGTCCGGCTGACCGGGCTCACCCCGGGGACGCGCTACGGGTACCGGGTCGAGAGCGCCGGCGTGGGCGTGGATGGGGAGTTCGCGACGGCGCCGCCGGCCGACACCCCGGCGCGGGTGAAGTTCCTCTGGAGCGGAGACCTGGGCGGCGGCAAGGTGTGCCGCCCGGCCGGGCGGGGCTTCGCCATCTTCCGCGCGATGGCGACCGAGCGCGCCGACTTCTTCCTCTTCGTGGGCGACACCGTCTACGCCGACCAGCGCTGCGACCGACCGGATGTCGTCCCCGGCTCGGACTTCGTCGCCATGAGCCTGGCCGGCTTCCGAGCCAAGCACCGCTACAACCGGCAGGATCCGGCGGCGGCGGCCTTCTACGCCACCACGCCGGTGTTCGCGATCTGGGACGACCACGAGGTGCGCAACGACTTCGCCGGGTCGGTGGAACCGCTGATGCCCGTCGGTCGTCAGGCCTTCCTCGATTACTGGCCCATCATGCCTTCGGCCGAGGAACCGGGACGGCTCTACCGGAGCTTCCGCTGGGGCCGCCTGCTGGACGTGTTCATCCTGGACACCCGCCAGTACCGGAGCCCGAACGCCGAGCCCGACGGCCCCGGCAAGACGATGCTGGGCGCCGCCCAGCGGCGCTGGCTCGTCGACGGGGTGACCGGCTCCACCGCGGTCTGGAAGGTGGTCGTCTCCAGCGTCCCGCTCGCCATCTCCACCGGCCGCGCGTTCCGCGACTCGTGGTCGGGCGCCCGCCTGGACGGCACCCCGGACGAGGGCACCGGGTTCGCGGCGGAGCGGGACGCCATCCTCAGGGCGTTCCGCTCGCGCGCGGTCAAGAACCTCATCGTCCTCGCCGCCGACGTCCACCATGCGGAGCTGATCCGGCACCACCCGTGGCCGGACTTCTCCTTCCACGAGTTCATCGCCGGCCCGCTCGCCGCAACCCAGGGCTGGCCGCGGATGCTGGACCGCAGCCTGAACCCGCGGCCGCTGTTCGCCCGCGGAGGCGTCAACAACTACGGCGAGATCACTATCGAGCCGGAGACGCTGCGCGTGCGCATCGTGGACGAGGACGGCCGGACGCTGTTCAGCCACGTCATCGGGCCCGACTGAGCGTGCGGCCGCTGGGTCTCGTCTCCTCGGCGCTGCTCGCGCTGACTCTCGCCCCGGCGGGTCCGGACCGGAGCGGTTCGCCGCCC
>DATLZL010000248.1:0-12026 GCA_035574035.1 Binatia bacterium
GCACGGCGACCCCCTCGGCGGTCAGGCTCCCGCCGAGCCAGCACGCCACCAGTGGCTTGCGGGCCTGCCGCGCGACCCGCGCCACGTTCTCGGCCCGCTCGACGCCGCGCGCGCCGGTGACGGTGGCCAGGACGGCGTCGATGTGGGAGTCGGCGGCCACGGTGGCCAGGACCTCGGCGAAGAGGTCCTCGGTGAGGCCGGCGGTGACGTCCACCGGGTTGTCACGGGTCGCCGCGTAGTCGGGCAACCGCTGCGCCAGCGCCGCCACCGTCGCCGCACCCAGCCGCGGGAGCCGTACGCCGTGGGCCTCCAGCTGGTCGGCGGTCATGATGGCGGCACCGCCGGAGGTCGCGACGACCGCCACCCCGCGGCGCACGGGCCGCGACTCCCGGGCGAGGAACCCCGCCACCTCGACGAGCTCCTGGAATGTCTCCACCTCGACGATGCCGTACTGGCGGGCGACGGCCCGCCAGGCCTGCCAGGACCCGGCCAGCGCGCCGGTGTGCGTGCGGGCGTTGCGGCGGCCGGACCGCGAGCGGCCGAGCTTGAGAGCCACCAGCGCCTTGCCGGCCCCCAGCAGTCGCCCGGCGGCGCGCTTGAAGCGCTCGCCGTCACGGATGCCTTCGGCGACGAGCGCCACCGCCCGCGTGCGGGGGTCGTCGGCGAAGTACTCGAGGCACTCGGACACCGTCACGCCGACCTCGTTGCCGGTGGAGATCATCGCGCTGACCCCGATCCGGCGGTCGAAAGCGCGGTTGACGACGATCCCGGCCAGGGCGCCGCTCTGCGAGGCCACGCCGAGCGGCCCCGGAATCAGCTCGTCCAGCCCGCCGGCCGGTGAGAAGGTCAGCGGCACCCGGTCCCAGCAGTTGATGAAGCCCAGCATGTTCGGGCCGAGCACGGTCATGCCGGCCTCGTCCGCGATCCGGGCCAAACGTTGCTGCCGGACCCCACCCTCCTCGCCGGCTTCGGCGAAGCCCGCGCTGAGGATGACGGCGGCCGGCACCTTCAGGTGCGCGGCCTCGGCCAGCACGCTCTCGACCTCGGGTCCGGGTACCCCGATCCACACGACGTCCGGGCGCTCGGGCAGGTCGCCGAGGGCGGCCCAGGCCGGCAGGCCGCCGATCTCGCGGTGGCGAGGGTTGACCGGGTAGATGCGCCCGCGGTAGCCGTGCTTCTGCAGGTAGACGAGCGGCCGCGCGCCGGGCCGCGAGAGGTCGCCGGGGCAGCCGACGAGGGCGATGGAACTCGGAGTCAGCAGCGCGCCGAGCCGGCTCACGTCGCGCGCACAGGCGTCAGGCTCCGGTAGAGCGCCAGGTAGCCTTCCACCTCGCGGCCGGAAGGATACCGGCGCTCGACGAGGGCCCGGCCCGCGGCACCGAGTCGACGGCGGAGGGCGGGGTCGGCGACCAGAGCCTCCGCGCGTGCCTCGAACTCCGCCTCGTTCCGGAACAGCAGGCCGGTGACGCCGTCCTCGATCAGCGACCGGTTGCCCTCGATGTCGGCGGCCAGCACCGCCCGGCCGAGGGCCAGCGCCTCCAGGACCGAGTTCGCCATGCCGCCCTCAGAGAGCGAGCAGTTCAGCACGACGTCGCTCTCGCGCAGCACCGAGGGCATCTGGGCGTGGGCGACGGGTCCCAGGTAGCGCGCCCAGGCCACCCCGTCGAGCGCCTGGAGGAGGGCCTCGCCCTCGCGCGGATCGAGCACCGGGCCCACGTAGAGCAACCGCAGCTGCGGCCGCCGGGCCGCCACGCGGCCCAGTGGTCCGAGGGGCAGGCGGGGCCGCTTTACCGGACGCAGACCGGCCGGCAGGACGAACAGCACCCGGTCGGGCGGGAGCGGCCAGCGCGCGGCGAGGTCGAAGGGCTCGGGCTTCGGGAACGCCGCCGCCTGGGGGACGACGTGCAACCGGCCCGCCACGTCGGGGAGCAGGGCCCCGACACGGGCGGCGATGGACTCGTGGAAGACCACCACGGCCGCGGCGCCTTCCAGGACCCGCCGCACCACCGGCGCCCGCTCGGGATGGAGCAGGTCGTGGTTGGCGTCGGTCCCCGTCATCGTCACCACCAGCGGGATCTCGGCCCGCCGGGCCAGGCGCAGGGCCAGCGGCCCCACCCGGTAGGCGTGAAAGGCGTGGACCAGCGACGGGCGGGCGGCGGCCACCTCCCGCTCGATGACCGCGGCCGGCGTGGCGGACGCGTCCCATACCCGCAGGTCGACGCCCCGCTCCCGGAGGCCGCGGGTGATTCGGTCGACGGTGACGGCGTTGCCGCGGACGGACGGGAAGGTGAACGGCGCCACCACCGCGACGCGCAGGCGCATCGCGCAGAGCATACGGGCTCCCGGCCCGCCCGTCCAGGCGCGGACGGGAGAATCGCCGGCGCGGGCCCGACCATCTATAATGGTTGGCGATGTCGGACCCGGACAGCGGCCCCGAGTCCCTACAGTGCCGGCAGATCGCCGAGCTGCTGGGCGAGTACTTCGACGGCAGCCTGCCGCGGCGCGTGGCCGAGCTCCTCGAGTGGCACGTCGATGGGTGCGCGCCGTGCGTGGCGTTCCTCAACACCTATCGCAGCACGATCCGCGTCACCCGCCGGCTTCCCGACACCCCGATGCCCGCCGAGCTCAAGAAGCGCCTGCTGGAGGTGCTGCGGGCCCGGCAGGCTGAGCGTACCTAGCTACAGCAGGCGCGCGCGCAGCCAGGCGCTGAGCGCGTCCACCAGCGTCACCATGATGTAGACCGCCAGCAGCAGCGTGAGCAGCTGCTGCTCCTGAAAGAGGCTGATCGCCACGTAGATGCGCTGGCCGAGCCCGCCCGCGCCGACGAAGCCCATGACGGCGGCCGCCCGGATGTTCACCTCCCACCGGTAGAGCCAGTACGAGACGAACTGCGGCAGGGCCTGAGGCAGGATTCCGTAGAGGAGGATCGCCGGCCGACCGGCCCCGGTCGACTGCACCGCCTCGACCGGCGCCCGGTCCACGTCCTCCAGGGCCTCGCTGAAGAGCTTGCCGAGCACGCCGGCGGTGTGGACGCCGAGCGCGAGCACGCCCGGGAACGGGCCCAGCCCGACGATGAAGACGAAGATGAGGGCCCAGACGATCTCGGGCACGGTGCGGCAGACGGCCAGCACCGTCTTGCTGGCGGCGTAGAGGGCCAGGCGCAGTCCCCGGGCGGCGGGGCCGGGGCGCTGGCGCTCGTAGAGCACGCCGCGATAGACGAGCGTGGCGGTCGCCCCGAGGGCCAGCGGAAGGGCCAGCAGGCCGGCGAGGACGGAGCCGACCAGCGAGATGGCGAACGTCTCCCAGGCCCCGACCGCGGCGGCGCGCAGGGCCGGCGCCGAGAGGTCCGGCGGGAACAGCCGTCCCACGTAGGTCGCGATCGCGGCCAGCGCCTCGCCGGACAGGAGGGGGCCCAGCGCGACGCGGGTGCCCAGCCAGGACCAGACGACCAGCGCGGCGAGCGCCAGCCAGGTCGGCCACCAGCGTCCGAGCGGGGACGGGGCGGCGTGCCGCCCGGCCGCCTTCACGCGACCACCCGCGCCCGGATGCGCTGGCTGACCAGGTCGACCGCGGCCACCAGCGCCAGCAGGACGGCCAGCAGCGTGACCACCTCGTCGAACTGGAACATGCGCATCGCCAGCTCGACCTGCTGGCCGATGCCGCCGGCGCCCACGAAGCCCATGATGGCCGAGGCGCGGATCGCGCACTCCCAGCGGTAGAGCGTGTACGACACCAGGTGGGGCAGCGCTTCCGGCAGCAGTCCGTACAGGACCACGCCGGGCCGGCCGGCGCCGGCGGCGTGCAGCGCCTCGAGCGGCTGCGGGTCCACCGATTCCAGGATCTCCGAATAGATCTTGCCCAGCATGCCGCCATAGGCCACCCCGAGCGCGAGCACGCCGGCGAACGGTCCCAGCCCGACCGCCCGCACGAACACCAGCGCCCAGACGTACTCCGGGATGGAGCGAAACAGGGACAGCGTCGCCCGGGCCAGGCCGTACGGCAGCAGCCCCAGCCAGCGGCGGGCGCGCCCGCCCGCGCGCTCGTGGAGGATGCCGCGCCAGGTGAGCGAGGCGGTGGCCAGCAGGCCCAGCGGCAGGCCGACGGCGATGGCGATGACCATGCCCATCACCGAGATCTGCACCGTCTCGGCGACGGGGCCGGCCAGGAAGCGCAGGAACTCGACGTCCACGCGCGGCGGAAAGGCCCCGGCCACGAAGCGGCCGGCGTTGGCCAGGGCTTGGGCGTCGAACAGCCGCCGCGGGTCGACCTCGGCCGTCCAGAGGGAGAGCCCGAGCGTCACCGCCAGGGCGGCGGCCAGCAGCGACGGGAAGGACGACCTAGCCGGCGAAGCCGGGGAGCGGGCGGCAGGCTTTGCCAAAGGAGGCGACACCTCGCCGCGGCCCGCCGAGCTCGCGCTCCTCCTCACCGTGCCCGGCGTAGAGCTCCTCCAACCGCTCGCTGCTGACCTTGTCGGGGGCCAGGTCGAAGACGACGCGCCCGTGGCGGATGCCGACGATGCGGGGGAACCACGCCAGCGCGAGCTCCACGCTGTGCAGGTTCATGAGCAGCGTCTTGCCCGACTCGCTCGAGATCTCCCGCAGCAGGGCCACGATCGTCACCGCCAGGCCGGGATCGACCGAGGAGACCGGCTCGTCGGCCAGGATGACGTCCGGGTCCTGCACCAGCACGCGCGCGATGGCCACCCGCTGCTGCTGGCCGCCCGACAGCTCGTCGGTGCGGGCATAGAGCTTGTCGGGGATGCCGACCTGGGCCAGCGCCCGGGCCGCCGCCTCCACGTCCCGCGGCCGGACCAGCGAGGCCAGGGCGGTCGCCGCCGACCACCGCCCCAGGTTCCCGGCCAGGACGTTGTGGACCACGCGCAGGCGGCCGACGAGGTTGTGCTGCTGGTAGATGGTGCCGATGCGCCGCCGCGCCCGGCGCAGCGCCCCCGCCGACAGCGCGGCCACGTCGACGCCGTCCAGCCGCAGCGTGCCGCTGGTCGGGGCCAGCGTCAGGTTGAGGAGGCGGAACAGCGTGGTCTTCCCCGCTCCGCTGGGGCCGATGAAGGCCACGTGCTCGCCGCGGCCCACGGTGAGGCTGACACCGTCGAGCGCCACCAGCCCCCCGAAGACCTTGCGGACGTCGGTGAGCTCGTACACTACTTGAGCAGTCCGGCCGCGACCGCGGCCTCCTCGATGCTCTTCCAGTCGGCGTCGTTGGCCCGGATGTACTTCTTCGTCCGGTGCAGGTCGAGCAGGCGGCGGTGCTCGGGGTCGGCGTAGTCGAGCTTGAGGAAGGCGCTGGTGATCCGCTCACGCAGCCCCGGATCCAGCTCGCCGCGGGCGGTCCAGACGTAGTCGACGTAGGGCGGCGTCGTCTCGAAGACGTCGACCTTCGCCCGATCGACCTTCTTCTGCTGGACCAGCTTGTCCCAGACCAGGAAGTTCAGCGCGCCGGCGTCCACCTTGCCCGACTCCACCCAGAGGGCGGTGGCGTCGTGCGCGCCCGAGTAGGCGACCTGCTTGAAGTCCTGCTCCGGCCGGATGCCCTGCTTGAGCAGGAAGTAGCGCGGCATCAGGTGGCCGGAGGTGGAGGAGACCGACCCGAACGCGAACGTCCTGCCCCGCAGGTCGGCCAGGCTCCTGATCCCCGACCCCGGCCGCGCGACGAACACCGACCGGAACTCCGCGTCCTCCTGCCGGAGCACGAGCCGCTTGGCCGTCCCGCCCGTGCGCCGCACGGCCTGGACGGAGGTGAAGCCGCCGTACCAGACGAGGTCGAGCTTGCGGGCCGCCAGGCCTTCCACCGTGGCGGCGTAGTCGACCACCGGCGTGAACTCCACCTTCATGCGGAGCTCGCGGGCCAGGTAGTCGGCGAACGGCGTGTAGATGCGCATGAGCTCGGTCGGGTTCTCGTCGGGAATGGCGGAGATCCGGAGCACGGGCGGGATCTCGCCGAAGGTGATCCGCGGCGCCATCAGGGCACCGAGACCGGTCAGCAGCAGCGCGCGTCGCCTCACCGTTCGAGACCTCCGAGAAGGGATGTCGGCGGTTTCGATGCGGCTCAGCGTATCGGAGATGCGCGGCGAGACAAATCGGATCGGCCGATGGGTCAGCGGCGGATCATCGGCGGTAGCGGATGAGGCGAGGAGGGTTCAGAGCACGCGGATCACCGGCTCGTCGACGACCCGTCCGATCTCCCAGCACGGCTCGCCGCGCTTGGCGAAGCCGTCCTGCACCCGGCCGGCCTGCTCCGGAGCCACCGAAAACAGCAGGCCCCCGGACGTCTCGGACTCGAACAGCAGCGGGATGAGGCCGGCCGGCACGGATTCGGCCAGTTGCAGCCGGGCGCCGAAGGCGGTCTCCACGTGCCGGCGGTTACGCTTCATCCCACCCGATAGTTGCCCGCGCGCGGCCAGGTCGACGGCGCCGGGCAGGAGGGGCAGCCGGACGGCTTCCAGGACGATACCGGCCCCGGAGGCCTCGACCATCTCGCCGGCGTGACCCAGGAGCCCGAAGCCGGTGATGTCGGTCGCCCCCCGTGCGCCGCACTCGACCGCCACCTCGGCCGCCCCGCGGTTGAGCCGCAGCATGCTGGCCACGGCGGCGGCGAGGACGTCGGGGTCGGCCGCGCCGTTCTTGCCCGCCGTGGTGACGACACCCGTGCCGAGCGGCTTGGAGAGGAACAGGCGGTCGCCGGACCGGAGGCCGCCCTTGACCAGCACCCGGTCGGGGTGGACGCGACCGGTCACGCAGAGGCCGTACTTCGGCTCCGGATCCACCACCGTGTGCCCGCCGGCCACCACGCCCCCCGCCTCGGCCATCTTCTCGGCGCCCCCGCGGAAGACCTCCGCGATCACCGGCTTGGGCAGCTCGCGCGGGAAGCCGGCCACGGCCAGGGCGAAGAGGACCTCACCCCCCATCGCGTACACGTCGGACATCGCGTTCGCCGCCGCCACCGCCCCCCACGTGTACGGGTCGTCCACGACCGGCGGGAAGAAGTCCACGGTCTGCACGAGGGCCAGGTCCGGTCCGAGCCGGTACACGGCGGCGTCGTCAGCCCGTCCGAGGCCGACCAGGAGGGCCTCGGGCACGCGCGCCCCCTCGCCCCTCAGCACGGCCAGCACCTCCTGGAGATCTCCAGGAGCCATCTTGGAGGCTCAGCCGGCGCAGGAAGCGTAGGCGGTGAGCCGGATCTCCTTGCCGCTCGGAACGGCGTCGCTCATCGCCGTTAGGACGCCAGCCCTGCGCTCTGGGATTCGACGAACTCCAGGAACGCCTGGGCCAGGGGCGAGCGGGTCCGGTCCCGGTGGGTGACGAGGAAGAAGGAGCGCGCCACCGTGAGGTCCGCGACCTTGAGGCACGAGACGAGCCCGGCCCGGCACTCGTCGGCCACCGCGCGCTTGGAGATCAGAGCGATCCCGACGCCCGCGCGTACCGCCTGCTTGACGGCCTGCGTGGATCCCATCTCGCCGGCGATCCGGAAACCCGAGAGGTCGGCCCCCACCTCGCCGAGGGCCCGTTCCAGGGCTTCCCGCGAGCCCGAGCCGCGCTCCCGGAGGACCAGCGGTTGCGCCTTGACGTCCGCCAGCGTCACGGTGTCGAGCCCGGCCCAGGGATGGCCGGCCGGAACTACGACCACCAGCTCGTCGGCGATCAGGGCCTGCGCGTGCAGGCTCCGGCTCGTGGGCCGGGCGCCGACCACGCCCATCTCCACCCGGCCCTCCTCCACCCACTCGCTGACCTGGCGGCTCGAGCCGACCAGCAGGCTGATCAGGATGTCGGGGTACTTGGCCTTGAAGCTGCCGATGAGGGCCGGCAGGACGTACTCGCCGGGGATGGTGCTGCCCCCGACCGTCAGCTGACCGGACATCCGTCCCTGAAACTGCTCGATCGCCTGACGCGCCTCGCGGGAGAGCGCGAGGATCCGCCGCGCGTAGCCGAGCAGCAACTGGCCGGCCGGCGTCGGGACCGCGCCCCGGCCCAGCCGGTCGAGCAAGGGGAGGCCCAGCTCGTCCTCCAGGGCGCGGACGTGCTCGGAGACGGTGGGCTGGGTGAGGAAGAGCGCCTCGGCCGCCCGGGAGAAACTCCCGAGCTCGGCGACCTTGGCGAAGACTTCGAGGCGCCGCAGGTCCACGGCTACCGAGAAAAGGTGGGCCGGCGAGGCGCCGCGCGCCGGCTCAGCGGCAGCCGCAGCCGCCGCCGCAGCAGCCGCCGCCCGACGGGCTGGCGGCCCCGGCCAGCCCCCCACCGGTCTTGAAGGCCACGACGGAGAGCTTCCGGGTCACGTCCTCGCTCCGGCAGGTCGGGCAGGCGACCGTCGTCGTGCCGCTCGGTACGTAACGCTCGAAGTCGTGACCGCAGGCGGCACAGCGATATTCGTAGATCGGCACCCCTACTGGCCTCCCCGCTGCACGTAGCTCTTGACGAACTCCTCGGCGTTCTCCTCCAGGATGTCGTCGATCTCGTCGAGGAGCTTGTCGATGTCCTCCTTGATCTTCTTGCCCTTCTTGGCCACCTCGGCGCTGCCGACCTGTCCGTCGCCGGCGCCCTCGGACGGCTTGGTGGGCCGCGTCTCTTTGCGTTTCTGCTCCGCCATATGGCTCTCCGTGGCACGCGTGGTGCCGCTGCGATGCCCCTGCCCGCCGGTTCTCTTCGCATTCTAGCAGATGCAAGCACGCGGCCAGGCGTTTGTCGCGCTCAGAGGCGACGGAAGTGCTTGGACAGCGTGAGCGTCTGTCGCTGGTAGGAGGACCCGAGCGCCGTGCCGTAGACCCGCTCGGGGCGGGCCGTCACCCGCTCGAAGAGGACCTTGAAGAAGGTCTGGCCGTCATAGACCAGGAAGGGAACTTCCCGAGCCCGGACCTCCATCACCACCTTGGTCCCGAGCACCCCGCCGTCCCCCCAGCCGAAGCCCGGGTCGAAGAACCCGGCATAGTGGGTGCGGATCTCGCCCGCGCCCGCGTCGTAGACGACCATCTCGGCGGCGAACTCGGGCGGCACGCGGATCCGCTCCTTGGAGACGAGGATGTAGAAGCGGTTGGCCTCCAGGATGTAGCCGTCCCGCGCCGGGCGCTTGATCGGCTCCCAGAACTCCGAGGGGTCGTAGTGATCGATCCGCGACAGGTCCACTGCCGGCGGGTTGGGGTGGGCGCGGTAGCCGATGATGCCGTCGGTCGTCCGGCCGGAGAGGTCCACGCCCATGCCGAGCCCGTCGTTGAAGGTCACCCGCTCGAGCGGCAGCGGCCGGTCGTCGTCGTCGTAGAGCAGCGGCGTGCGGGCATACTCGGCGGCCAGCTCGGCGTCGTCGAGGAGCGAGGGGCCGTCGGCCAGGCGCACCTGGTTGAGCGACAGCCCGGCCTGCACCCGGATGGGGAACGACTGCGGCGAGATCTCGACGTAGAGGGGCCCGTGGTAGCCGCTCTCGATCTCGTCGAAGCGCGGGGTGGCGTCCGTGATGACCCGGGTGAAGATGTCGAGCCGGCCGGTGGTGCTCTTGGGGTTGCAGCGGCCCCGGACCCCCGGCGGCAGCGCAAGGGACTCCAGCAGCGGCACGAGGTACACCGAGCCCCGCTGCAGAGTCGCCCCGGACTCGAGCGAGAGTCGATCGATCACCAGGTCGCTCTCGCCCGCTTCCCCGGCGGCCAGCCGGGCCTGCACGCTCTCGCGGAAGGGCAGGAAGCTGGCGCGGAGCTGGTAGGCGACCGGCCCCAGCCGGAGGTCCAGGCTGGCGGCCTGGAACTGGCGGGGCTCGAGCGGCACCGAGGCGGTGATCCACCCCCGGCCGGCCGCCTCGTGCAGCGCCTGGTACGGCAGCACGCCGTCCATCACGGGATCACCTGGGCCACGGCGCCCTCGAGGTCCGGCGAGAGCACGTGCGCCCGCCCGCTCAGGCCGGCCGCCGTCAGCGCGGCCTGCATCGCGCGGCCCACCGCCTCCGCCTCCCCGGCCGCGCCGGCCACGACCGCCAGCAGCGAGGGACCCGCCCCGCTCAGCACGCAGCCCAGCGCCCCCGCCTTCCGGGCCGCCTCGGCGACCTCCGGCATCCAGGGAAAGAGGCGCAGCCGGTAGGGCTCGTGAAGCCGGTCGGCGAGCGCGGTCGGAAGCACGTCCAGGCGGCGTGCCTGCAGGGCGGCCAGGAGCAGCGCCACACGCTGGACGTTGAAGACGGCGTCCTGGCGCGGGACGGCCGCCGGCAGGACCGCTCGCGCCTCGGCGGTCGAGCTCGGCGTGTCGGGTACCAGCGCCACCCAGCGGAGATCGGCCGGAACCGGCAGGCTCACGGCCGTCGCCCCGTCCACGCCGCCGGCCGAGACGGTGAGACCGCCGTAGAGCGCCGCCGCGACGTTGTCGGGATGGCCCTCGGCGCGGGCGGCCAGGCCGAGCAGGGCCGCCCGGTCGAGCGGCCCGCCCATCAGCAGGTTGCCGGCGACGAGTCCGGCCACCCAGGCGGCGGCGCTGGAGCCCAGCCCGCGAGCCAGCGGGATACGGTTGACGCAGCGGAGCGAGCAGCCGCGGAAGCGGCGCCCGGCCGCCTGGTAGGCGGCGCTCACGCCGAGGGCGACCACGTTCCGGTCCCCGGTGGGCAGCCGTCCGGCGCCCTCGCCTTCCACGGTGACCTCGACCCCTTCGGCCTCCCGGGCCACCACCTCGTTGTAGAGCGACAGCGCGAGGCCCAGGGCATCGAAGCCCGCCCCCAGGTTGGCGCTGCTGGCCGGGACGCGGACGTGGACGGTCAGGGGCGCGGGCGAAGGCACGCGACGGTCAGAGACGCCGGAGGAGCCACTCAGGGGTGAGCGAGATCGCCCAGGCGTTCAGCACGACGTAGTAGTTCGTGTAGACGAGGACGCCCACGATGACGAGCAGGGCCCCCGCGGCGCGCTCGACCACCGGGATCCACGGGCGGTAGCGCCGGAAGAAGCGCAGGAAGGAGCCGAGCGCGGCGGCCGAGAGCAGGAAGGGGACGCCGAGGCCGGCCGAGTAGGCGACGAGCAGGCCGACGCCGCGCTCCACCGTCTCGCCGGTGGCGGCGAGCGAGAGGATGGCGCCCAGGATGGGCCCCACGCACGGGGTCCAACCGATCGCGAAGGTCACGCCGACCAGCAACGTCCCCAGGTAGCCGGCCGGCTTGTCGCGCAGCTGCCACTGCACCGAGCGGCCCAGCAGCCCGAGGCGGAACACGCCGGCGATGTAGAGGCCGAAGATCACGATGAGGACCCCGCCGATGCGGCGGATCCACTCCCGGTAGTCGAGCAGGAACTGCCCGAGGGCGCTGAAGGAGGCCCCGAGGGCCACGAAGACCACGGAGAAGCCCAGGACGAAGAGGAGCGCGTGGGCCAGGACCCGCCGGCGCACGGCCGGGGTCAAATCGGCGGCGAGGTCCGTCACCGACATCCCGGTGATGAACGAGAGATACGAGGGGAACAGCGGCAGCACGCACGGGGACAGGAACGAGAAGAGCCCTGCGCTGAACGCCACCGCCACCCCGACCGACTGTCCCATCTACCTCGCCAGGGCCTCCACCAGGGAATGGGCCGCGTCATTGTCCCAGGCCCGCGGCCCGAGCGCCAGCGCGACGACGGTGCCGTCCCGCGCGACCAGAATGGTGGTCGGCAGGGCCCGGACCCCGTACGTGTGGGCGGTCGCCAGCCGCGTGTCGAGCGCGATCGGGAACGTCAGGCCGTGCTCGCGCACGAACGGTCCCACCGCCTGCGGGTCGCTGTCGAGCGACACGCCGACCATCGTGAAGGCCCGGTGCCGGTGCCGCCGCCAGAGACGCTCCATAGCCGGCATCTCCTCGCGGCACGGCGCGCACCAGGTCGCCCAGAAGTTGATGAAGACGACCCGTCCGCGGTGGTCGGCCAGGCGGAAGGTGCCGCCGTCGTGCGTCGGCAGCGTGAAGTCCTCCACCGGCCGGGCCTTGGGCGGGCGGAACAGGTCCAGCGCGCGCACGGCGGCGTCGACGCCCCGGTCCGCCCGCGCGACCGGGATCGCCGACGGCGCCCCGCGCACTCCGGGGGCGGCCGG
>DATLZL010000249.1:0-8655 GCA_035574035.1 Binatia bacterium
GCTCGATGCCGTCCGGGTAGCGGTGCGGCGCCTCGTAGGTGGCGCGGTCGGCGACCCGCCGGGGATCGAGCACGACCAGGTCGGCGCGCGCGCCCGGCCGGATCACCCCGCGGTCGTCGAGCCCGAGCCGCCGGGCCGGCAGCCCGGTCATCTTGTGCACGGCTTGCGCCAGCGTCAGCACGCGCTGCTCCCGCACGTACTCGCCCAGCACGCGGGGGAAGGTCCCGTACGAGCGCGGGTGCGGCTTGCCCTCCCCGAGCTCGCCGTACGGGGCCAGCGCCGACCCGTCGGAGCCGATCATGACCCGCGGGTGGACGAGGGCGCGGCGCAGGTCGGCCTCGTCGAGCTGGAACAGGATCATCGCCGCCTTCGGCTCGTCGAGCAGGACCGCGAAGACTCCGTCGACGCCGCCCAGCTCGCTCAGACGCCGGCCCTCGGCTTCCCGGCGACCGGGGCACCAGGAGATCACGATGTTGTCCCAGCCCACGCGGTCGAGCAGGCTCGCGCCGTCGTCCGGCTTCTCGAGCTCAGCGCGGATCCGCTCGCGCGCCGCCGGATCGCGCAGGCGAGCCACCATCGCCTCTAGGCCGCCCTCCAGCGCCCAGTCCGGCAGCAGCGCGCGCAGGCCGGTGCTGGAGGCGGTGTAGGGATAGACGTCGGCATGGACGTCGAGGCCTTCGGCCACGGCGGCGTCGATCAGCGCCAGCGCCCGCTCGACCTTGCCCCAGTTCGGCCGCCCGGCCGCCTTGAGGTGACTGACCTGCACCGGCACGTCGGCCTCCCGTCCGATGCGGATCGCCTCCGCCACCGCGTCCAGCAGCGCGGCGCCCTCGCCGCGGATGTGGCTGGCGTAGAGGGCGAACCGGCGGCGGCCCACGACGCGGGCCAGGGCGACGATCTCCTCGGTGGCGGCGTAGGAGCCGGGGGCGTAGATCAGCCCGGTCGAGAGCCCCCAGGCGCCGGCCTCCAGCGCCCCGGCGAGTTGCTGCTGCATCGCGGTGAGCTCGGCCTGGGTCGGCAGCCGGCGGGCGAAGCCCATCGTCGCCACCCGGAGGGCCCCGTGGCCGACCAGGTGCACCAGGTTGACGGCCAGACCCTCGCCGTCCAGCGCGGCCAGGTACTCGGCGAACGAGCGCCAGCGGAAGTCGAGGCCGCGGGGCAGGTAGAGGGCGAACCCGCGCAGGTCCCCGAGGTGCTCGTCGCTGGCCGGCGCCGGCGAGAAGCCGCAGTTGCCGACGACCTCGGTCGTCACGCCCTGCCGGACCTTGGACTCCGCTCGCCGGTTGGCCCAGAGCCGCCAGTCCGAGTGCGAGTGCATATCGATGAAGCCGGGGGCCACCACCCGGCCGGCGGCGCCCAGCGTGCGGGCGGCCGGCTCCCGCGACAGGTCGCCGACGGCCGCGATGCGGTCGTCCACGACGCCGACGTCGGCCCGGCTGCCGGCGCTGCCAGTGCCGTCCAGGACCAGCCCGCCCTCGATCTTCAGGTCGAGCATCGGTCAGCGCAACGCCTCGAGGACCTCGGCCACCACCTCGAAGCGTCCGAAGGAAGGCATGAGGTAGGCGCCGGCGTAGCGCCGGCGGATCTCGGCCACCAGGCCCTGGGCCATCTCGATGCCCACGCGCAGCGCATGGTCGCCGGCCTCGCGCAGCCGGGCGCGGATGGGGTCGGGGATGGTGATGCCGGGCACCTCGTTGTGCAGGAACTCGGCGTGCCGGAACGAGTGGAGCGGCAGCACGCCGACGATGACGGGGACCGGCGAGCCGCCGGCCCGGTCGAGGAACCGCTCGAGGGCCTCCAGGTCGTAGACCGGCTGGGTCTGCACCCACCGGGCGCCGGCCTCGACCTTGCGGTGGAAGCGGTCCACCTCGCGCTCGAGGTCGGTGGCCGAGGGGTCGAGCGCGGCGCCGACCCAGAAGGCGGTCGGCTCGCCGATGGAGTTGCCGGTGGCGTCGAGCCCCTCGTTCATCCGCCGCAGGATCTCCAGCAGGCCGATGGCGTCCACGTCGAAGACGGCGGTGGCGTTGACGTAATCGCCGGCCCGGGGCGGGTCGCCGGTCATGGCCAGGATGTTGCGGATGCCGAGCGCGTGGGCGCCCAGGAGATCGGCCTGGATGCCCATCAGGTTCCGGTCGCGGCAGGTGAAGTGCATGTTCACGTCGAGCCCGGTGGCCTCCCGCACGAGCAGGGCCGTCGGCAGCACGGCCATGCGCACGCGGCCGAGCGAGCCGTCGTTGATGTCCACGATCTCCACCCCGCGGTCCTTGAGCAGCTTGGCCCCCTGCACCAGCTTGTCGACCGTGTGCCCGCGCGGCGGGTCCAGCTCGACGGTCACCACGAACTCGCGCCCCTCGAGCTTGCGGCCCAGGACCGTCGGCTCCCGGACCGCACTGACGCCGGGGCGCTCGAGCGTCTCGGTGACGCGCAGGCGCGGCGGCGGGGTCTCGGCCCGGGGCGCGGGCGCCCGGCGGCGGTCGAGGACCTCGCGCATGGCGGCGATGTGGACCGGCGTGGTGCCGCAGCAGCCGCCCACCAGCCGCGCGCCGGCCTCCACCATGCGGCCGGCGTACTCGGCCATGTACCCGGGCGAGGAGAGGTACATGAGCCGCTCGCCGACCCGCTGCGGCAGGCCGGCGTTGGGCTGCACCGCCAGCGGCACGCCGCCCGCCGCCGGCCGCATGGCCTGCAGGACCTCGTAGAGGGTGCTGGAGCCCACCGAGCAGTTGGCGCCGAGCGCCGCCACCCCGAGCGCCGCCAGCGTGCGCGCCACCTCGGCCGGCGCCCGGCCCGTGAACGTGACCCCCTCATCGCTGAAGGCCATCTGAGCCACGATCGGCAGGTCGCTCACCGCCCGGACCGCCTCGATGGCCAGCGCGATCTCGGCCAGGTCGGAGAAGGTCTCGACGATGAACGCGTCGACGCCGCCCTCGAGCAGCCCCTCGGCCTGCTCGCGGAAGGCGGCCCGCGCCTCGTCGGCGGTCACCGTCCCCAGCGGCGCCAGGTACTTGCCGAGGGGGCCGATCGAGCCCAGCACGAGCACGTCCCGCCCGGTGCTCTCGCGCACGTCGCGGGCCAGCCGCACGCCCTGGCGGTTGATCTCGCGCACGCGATCGGCCAGGCCGTGGACGGCGAGCTTGAAGCGGTTGGCGCCGAAGGTGTTGGTCTCGACGCAGTCGCTGCCGGCGGCGATGTAGTCGGCGTGGATGGACTGGACCAGTCGCGGACTGGTCACGTTCAGCACGTCGAAGCAGGCGTCCAGCGGCACCCCGCGGGCGTAGAGCATGGTGCCCATGGCGCCGTCGCAGAGCAGGGCGCGCTCGGCCAGCCGGCTACTGAACGCGTGCGCCATCGCGGCGGCGGAGGACGGCGATCAGGCGCCGGACGACCTCGTCCGGTCCGATGCCGGTGGTGTCCACGGTCAGGTCGGCCTGCGCGTAGTACGGCTCCCGGCGCCGGTAGAGCGCCTCGATCTCCTCGAAGCTCCGGCCGGCCAGGAGCGGACGGTCGCCGGCCCGGGCGGCCCGGCGATAGAGCTCGCGCAGGTCGCCCCTGAGCCAGACGACGGTGCCGAGCGTGCGCAGCACCGCCATGCGGTCGTCCCGGCACGGCAGCCCGCCGCCGGTGGCGATCACGTCGCCGCGCTTGCTCCGCAGCGCGTCCAGCACCTCGGCCTCCAGCTGGCGGAAGCGCTCCTCGCCGTCGGTGCGGAAGATCTCGGGGATCGAGCGGCCTTCGCGGGCGACGATCATGTCGTCGGTCTCCACGAAGCACCGGCCGAGCCGCCGGGCCAGCAGGCGGCCGCAGACGGACTTGCCAGCGCCCATGAACCCCACCAGCACCACGTTGTCGGCCGGCATGGCCCGCATCGTATCACCGCGCTTCGACGTCCTCCGGGGTCAGGTAGAGGCGGCGCACGACCTCCCACACGGCCGCCACCAGCGGGACCGACACCAACGCCCCGATGAGGCCGGCCAGGTGGGCACCGGCCAGGAGCGCCAGCAAGACCATCAGCGGGTGCAGTCCGGTGGCCCGCCCGACGAAGTGCGGGGCCAGGAACTTGCCCTCCAGCAGGTTGGTGCCCCAGAACAGCAGCGCGGTGGCCACGGCCAGGCCGATCGACTCGTTGAGCGCCGACAGGATCGCGAGCACCGCCGCCACCAGCGAGCCGACGAACGGGACCACGTTCAGCACCGCCGCGAGGGCGCCGAGCAGGAGCGCGTAGCGCACGCCGAGCAGGGCGAGGCCGGTGGCCAGCACCGCGCCCACCGCCAGGCTGGACAGGATCTGACCGCGGACGTACCCGCCGATGCGGTCGAGCACGGGCTCGGCCAGCCGGGCCGCCCGGTGGCGGTGCCCGGGCGGCACCAGGGCGAGTAGCGTGTGGCCGATCTTCGGCGCGTCCACCACCAGGTAGGCGGCGACCACGATGACGGCCAACAGGCCGACCACGAATCCGACCACGCCGGCGGTCACCGCCAGGGTGTTGGCGACCAGGGTGCCGACCAGGCCCTGGATGTTCTCGGGCTTGGGCGTCGGCAGCGTCGTCCCCCAGCGGAGCAGGAACAGGTCCACGTCGCCCAGCCAGCCGCGGACGTTTTCCACCAGACGGGGCAGCTGCTCGAGGAACTGTCCCCACTGGGTGGTGAGGGCCGGCCACAGCAGCCGGCCGACCAGGCTCATCAGGCCGGAGAACCCCAGGTAGACCGCCAGCACGGTGACGCCGCGAGGCACGCGGTAGCGCTCGGCCCAGCGGGCGGCGGGCAGGATGGCGGCGGCGATGATGAGCGCGGTGAAGATCAGGAGCCAGACCTGCCAGGTGTTGACGACGAGCCACACCGCCGCGACGACGGCCAGCACCTGGAACACGAGCGGCCACGGCAGCCGGTCCTTCATGCCACCACCTCCGCGACGCCGGCCTTCACCAGGGCCGCCAGCGCCTCGCCGTCCACGCCGATCTCGCGCAGCACCTCGGCCGTGTGCTCGCCCAGCGCCGGCGCCGGCCGCCGGACCCGGAACTCGAAGCCCGAGGCCCGGTACGGGAAGCCGAGCATCGTCGCACGGCCGTACCCCGGTTGGTCCACCTCCACCACCAGCCCGAGGTGGCGCACCTGGGGGTCCTCGAAGACCTCGTCGAACTCGTAGATGGGGCCGCAGGCCACCCCGGCCTCGTTGAACCGCCGGACCCATTCGGCCGTCGGCGCCGTGCGCAGCGCGGCCTCCACGCGGGCGCGGAAGGCCTCGCGGTGGGCCAGGCGGCTCTCGTTGGTGGCGAAGCGCGGGTCGCCGGCCAGCGTCGGGTCGTCGAGGACCGTGCAGAAGCGCCGCCACTGCTCGGGGTTCATCACCACCACGTTGATCAGCCCGTCGCTCGTCTCGAACGCCTCGGCCGGGGAGAGGTTGGGGTTGCGGTTGCCCTCGCGGGCCGGCCGGCGGCGGCCGGCGGCGAAGAACTGGGCCACCGGGTCCGGCAGCAGGCCCAGCGTGGCGGCCAGCAGGCTCACGTCGAGGTGGCGGCCGCGGCCGGTCCGCCCGCGCTCGACGAGCGCGGCGGCGATGGCGCCGAAGGCGAGGTAGGCCGCCGCCAGGTCGGCCACCGAACCACCGACCTTCGTCGGCGGGTGACCCGGCATGCCGATCAGCGCCATGAGCCCGCTCATCGCCTGGGCGATGGAGTTGTAGCCGGGCCGGCCGGCGTAGGGACCGTCCTGGCCGAAGCCGGTGATGGAGGCGTAGACCACGCCCGGGTTGGCCGCGCTCACCGCGGCATAGCCCAGACCCAGCCGGTCGGCCACGCCCGGCAGGAAGTTCTCGATGACGACGTCGGCCCGCCGGGCCAGGGCCAGCCCGAGCCGGGCACCCTCGGGGTGGGCCAGGTCGAGCGCGACCGAGCGCTTGTTGCGGTTGATGGCGGCGAAGACCGCGCTCATGCCCCGCCCGCCCCAGTGCCGGAGGTCGTCGCCGCGCCCGGGCCGCTCGACCTTGACCACGTCGGCGCCCAGGTCGGCCAGCAGCAGCGCGGCGTAGGGGCCGGCCACGACCCGGGAGAGGTCGAGCACCCGCAGGCCCTCCAGCATCAGGCGCGCACCGTGCGGCGGGCCGGCACCCGCCGGTAGGCGCAGTCGGCCTTCCAGCAGCGGGCGCACTGGCTGAAGTAGTGGTCCACGCGCGCCTCGGGTCCGGCGCCCACCAGCAGCGAGATGCTCTTCTCCGGGAGCATGAAGCACGCCTCGTTGAGGGTGATGCCCACGGCGTCGCCGGGGCAGAGGCGGAACAGCAACCGCTGGTCGGCGACGTCCCAGCCGGCGTAGCCGGGGCTGATGCGGTTAGTGACCCGGAGTCCGAGGGGCAGCGCCTCCTGGCAGAGCAGGTCGTTCAGATACTCGGCCAGGCTCTCCACCGCCCCCGAGCCGACGCTGTCGAGCATGACGGCCAGCGGCAGCTCCCGCGCCTCCCATAGCTCGCGCACGCGCCGCTCCAGCGCGTCGCCGATCGTCACCAGGGCCGCCGCCACCCGCTGCACGCGGCCCCAGTGCCGGGCGATGTCGGGAATGTGCAGGCGCGCCTCGGAAGTCACCAGCGTGTCGCCCTCCTGGGCGGTGACCGGGACCCAGCGCACGGCCGCCCGGGGTGCGATGAGCGTCCGGCCCAGGGCCAGCGCCTCGTCGAACAAAGCCCGCACGTCCGGGGTCGGCACGTCCAGGCCGCGCTTGTAGCCCTGGAAGCGCAGGACCTCGTCCGGGTCGATGGCCAGCGGCAGGTCGGTGAGGACCCTTACGTCCGACGTGAGCGGACGACCTCGGCGATCCGGCGGATGTGCTCGGGGTTGGAGCCGCAGCAGGCCCCGACGATGTTGCAGCCGGCGTCCAGCAGCGCCGGGTACTCGCGCGCCATCGCTTCGGGGCCGAGCTCGTAGGTCACGGTGTCACCGGTGGTGATGGGCAGGCCGGCGTTGGGGTAGGCCACCAGCGGGGCGTCGGTCACCGCCCGCATCTCGCGGATGATCACGACGGCGCGGTCGGGCCCGCGGCCGCAGTTCATGCCCACGATGTCGGCTCCGGCCGCCAGCAGGTGCTTGGCCACCTCGGCCGGCGCGTCGCCCCACATGGTGCGGTCGCGGTCGTGCAGCTCCTCGTACTGGAAGAACATCGTGGCCATCACCGGAAGGTCGGCCACCGCCTTGCACGCCCGGACGGCGGCCGCGGCCTCCTGCGGGAACATCATGGTCTCGACCGCGAACAGGTCCACCCCGCCCTCGGCCAGGGCCTGGGCCTGCTCCCGGAAGGTGGCCTCGTACTCCTCGTCGCTCACGCCCTCGTCCAGCGCGTAGTCGATCGGCAGCCGGCTGGTCGGCCCGATGGAGCCGGCGACGTAGCCGCCGGGCGGCGCCACCGACCGGGCGAGCCGGACGCCCTTGACGTTGAGCTCCGCGGTGCGATCGCCCAGGCCGTACTCGTTGAGCTTGAGCCGGCTCCCCCCGAACGTGTTGGTCTCCACGATCTGGCTGCCGGCCTCGAAGTACGCGCGGTGGATGCCGCGCACGACCTCGGCGTGGGTGTCGTTCCAGAGCTCGGGGCAGGCGCCGTTGGCCAGCCCGGCGGCGAACAGCATGGTGCCGTAGCCGCCGTCGAAGACGAGGACCTCGCCGGCGCGGACGCGGTCGAGGATCTCCCAGCCGCGCGCCTTCACCCCGACACCGGCTCCCCCAGGCCCAGCAGGTGCTTGGCCTTGACCACCGCCAGCGTGGAGTCCTTGGCGTAGCCGTCGGCGCCGATCTCGTCGGCGAAGGCCTGGCTCACCGGCGCCCCGCCGACCATCACCTTGACCCGCTCGCGCAACCCGGCCTTGATGAGGGCGTCGATGGTGCGCTTCATGGCCGGCATGGTCGTGGTCATGAGCGCCGAGACCCCGACGATGTGCGCGCCGTGCTCCTCGACGGCGGCCACGAACTTCTCGGGCGCCACGTCGCGCCCCAGGTTGACGACCTTGAAGCCGGCGCCCTCCAGCATCATGGCTACCAGGTTCTTGCCGATGTCGTGCAGGTCGCCCTGGGCGGTGCCGATGACCACCGTGCCCAGGTTGTCGTCGGGCCGGGCGGCGGCGGTGATGAGGGGCTTGAGCAGGTCTAGGCCGGCATACATGGCGCGGGCCGACAGGAGCACCTGCGGCACGTAGTACTCGTTGCGGCGGAACTTCTCGCCCACCACGTCCATGCCGGGGATGAGGCCGCGGAAGATGAGATCCTTGGGGTCGAGCGCGCGCTCGAGCCCCTCCCGCGTCTTGGCCGCCACCGTGTCCTTGTCGCCGAGGATGAGGGCCCGGGCCATCGCCGGGTAGTCGAAGTCGTCGGGGCTCATGTCGCTCTCGGTTCTAGCACACGGCTCCCGGCGCGGCAAACCGAAGGCCGGCGTCCTCGGGGCCGCCGTCGTCGGCGAGCACCGTGTAGACCTTCACCGCGCGGGTCCGGCCGCGGACGGCGACGGCGCCGAGCTCGCGGGTCGGGAACTCGGCGTGTACCGCCGCCCAGGTCGACTCGCTGATCACGATCGCCACCCCGTACTCCTTGGTCAGGCCCTCCAGGCGGGAGGCGAGGTTCACCGTGTCGCCGACCGCGGTGTACTCCAGGCGCTGGCGGGAGCCCAGGGTGCCGACCACGGC
>DATLZL010000250.1:0-4455 GCA_035574035.1 Binatia bacterium
AGGCCAGCGCCGCGCGCCGGGCCTGGACCGCCGCCCGGCTGCCCTCCACCAGGCTGGCGGCCGACTCGCGCGCCGCCTCGGCTCGCAGGATCGCCGCCCGAGACTGCGTCGCCTGGCTGGCAGCCATCTGCCGCGCCAGGCCCACGCGCGCCGCAGCGGCCTGGAGGCGGCGCTCGGCCATCAGCACGGCGGCCCGCGCCTGCTCCAGGCGGGCCCGATAATCGCGCGGGTCGAGCCGCGCCAGAAGCTGGCCGGCCTGGACAGCCTCATTGTCGCGGACGAGGACCTCGATGACTCGCCCCGGCACGGGTGCGCTCACCGGCGCCACGGTCGCCTCGACGTAGGCGTCGTCGGTGCTCACCGTCCGGCCGCCGTGGTACCAGGCGACCGCCGCCCCGGCCACGCCGGCCAGCGCGGCCAGCCCCAGGACGACGATCGCCGGGCGGCGCCTCACGCCGCCTTCCTAGCACAGGGGTGACGGGTTGTCACTCGGATGACGCCGACCGTCCTGGGCCATAGCGTTGAAACTTCTCCTACCCGGGGCGAATCCACCGCTGCACCGAACAAAAGGGGCGCACCCCGGCGGGGCATGCAAGTTGCTCGGTGCCGCCCCACGTGCATCGTCGACGGCCAGTGTGGTCGCGCGCCCTCCTCTTCTACCGGGCGCCGGATCCGGGTGGCGTTCCGCTTGACCTGGGCGACGCCCACGCCCACTCGCGGTTCCAGAGCACCCAAGAGCCCGGCCGCTACGCGGTCTACCTGGTGCGCGAGACGCCCGATGTCCCGCCGCTCGCCGACGGCGGTGTCGAGGCCCACGCGCTCGTCGTCGTCCGCGAATTCCGGCGCGTTCCGCTGGATGCCTCCGGCCTCGGCCTCATGGTGTTCGTCGCCCGGCCCGGCCGCGCCGCCCAGGTGATCGCCACGCTCGCCCACTGGGCCGAGCGCGCGGTCAGTCTCTACCAGCCCACCTACCTCCTGCTCGCCCGCTCGCAGGAGCAGCCGGGCCTGACCGCGCTGATCACGGGCGTGCGGGAGGGTCGAGCCCTCGAGTGGTCCCGGCCGACTCCCTTCAGCGTGGACCTCGTGCTGCCGGAGGTGGCGCCGTTCCTGCTCGCCGCGCCGGAGCGCTACCGCTACTGCCCGGAGGGCGTGGCGGCCGCCGTGTCTCCCGACGCCGTCTGAGCGTCGGGCCCCGACAGGTGGCGCCGGAACCACTGCACGCTGCAGCGCACGGCCTCGGCGCAGTGGTCGGGGTCGGTGAACCGGTGGTCGGCCCCGGGCACGATCACCAGGTCGCACGGATCGGCGGCGCGGGCGTACAGCGTCGCACCGTGCTCCACCGGTACGACGTCGTCGGCCTCGGCCTGGATCACCAGGTGGGCGGGCACGCCGGCCGGGGCCTGCAGGTAGCGGTGGGTGGCCATTTCCTGGAAGAACGCGATCCCGAGGCCGTCCGCCGACGCCTCGGGCGTCGCCATCAGGTCCTCGAGGTTCGAGGGCGCGTTCCACGTCACCACCGGCAGCGGCTCGGGGTGCGCGGCGGCGACGTGCAGGGCGACGAATCCGCCCAGGCTCGAGCCGAGCAGGCCGAAGCGCCCGTTCAGCCGGCGGTGGTGCCGCAGGTAGCCCAGCACCGCCCGGACGTCGTCGATCCGGCTGGCGATGGTCGTGTCCTCCTCGTCGCCGGTGGACTCGCCGCAACCCCGGAAGTCGAAGCGGGCCAGGGCCAGGCCGGCGGCCGGCAGCTCGACACCCAGGCGCCGGTACTTGTCGCTGTCCTTGGAGCCGCGCAGCCCGTGGCACGCGATCACGCAGGGCACGCGGCCGTCCGCCTCGGGCAGGTGCAGCACCAGCGCCAGGTGGGCGCCGGCCGACGCGACCTGGTGGCGCTCCTCCTTCACGCCCAGACGAGGTCGAAAAGCCGGCAGGCGTTGGTCGACAGCCGGTGCATGACGTCCTCGACGGGCAGCCGCTTGATCTTGGCCACCTCCTCGGCCACCCGGGCGGCCAGCCACGGACCGGATGTCAGTCCCTCGAACTCCCCGCCGTACCTCCACGGCCCGTCGCTCTCGACCAGCAGCGCGTCGAGCGGCACCGCCGCCGCCAGCTCCCGGTCGCGCTCGCGGTAGACGACCTCCGGCCCGACCGACACGAAGTAGCCGGCTTCCACGATGGCCCGGGTCACGTCCGGCGGCGCCTTGTGCCAGTGGAAGACCGCGCGCTCGATGCCGTGCTGCTGCAGCGCCTCCAGCGCCGGCCGGGCGGCGCCGTGCGGCGCGTGGAGCGACACCGCGAGGTCGTAGCGCGCCGCCAGGGCCAGCAGGCGGCCCAGGGAGCGGCGGGCGCGGCGCATGACGGCTTCCGGATCGGCCGCCGCCGTCAGGCAGTACCACGGCAGGCCGATCTCGCCGAGCCCGACGATGATCGCGTGGTGGGCCACGATCTGCTCCTCGACCTGCTCCAGGTCGGCCTCGGTGAGGTGGATGCGGTCGGGATGGAACCCCAGGCAGGCCCACACCGACTTCGGGTAAGCCCGGGCGACGGCCAGCGTCTGGGCGTTGCTCTCGGCGTCGCAGCCCACGCCCACCACCCCCCAGACGTCATGGGCCAACGCCGTGCGCAGCATATCGGGGATGTCGCGAAAGGCCGGGTCGTGGAGGTGGCAGTGGGTGTCGATGATCATGGGTCGGGTCGGGCGCTCACGCTCCGGCGACGACCATGCGCGCGATCTTGATCGTCGGCGCCGCCGTGCGGTCGCGCAGGCGGAGGTCGTCGGCCACGCCCTCGACCGCGGCCAGCATCTCGAGCAGGTTGCCGGCGATGGTCACCTCCTGCACCGGGAAGGCCAGCCGGCCGTTCTCGATCCAGAATCCGACCGCGCCGCGCGAGTAGTCCCCGGTGACCGGGTTGACGCCGAAGCCGATCAAATCGGTCACGTAGAAGCCCTCGCGCACCGAGGCGATGAGGTCCTCCGCTCGCGCCCGGCCGGGCAGCAGCATGAGGTTGGTGGTGCCCACCGTCACCCCGCTGCCGTCGCGGGCGGCGTGGTGCGTCGACGGCAGGCCGAGCTTGCGGCCGCTGTAGGTGTCGAGCAGGTACGACTCCAGGACGCCCTCGTTCACCACCACCGTCCGGCGGGTCGGAAGGCCCTCGCCGTCGAACGGTCGGGATCCGAGCCCCCGCGGGATCGTCCCGTCGTCGACGATGGTGACGGTGGGGGCCGCGATGCGGGTGCCCAGCCGTTCGACCAGGAACGACGCACGCCGGTAAAGGCTGGGGCCGGCGGCGGCGCCGGCGATGGCCCGCACCAGGCTCGCCGCCGTGTCGGGGTCGAAGACCACCGGCACCTCCGCCGTCCTGACCTTCCGCGCCCCGAGACGGCTCACCGCGCGCCGGGCGGCGGTGCGCCCGACCTCGCCGGGATCCTCCAGGCCCGCTCGCCGCCGCGCCATCGTGTACCAGGCGTCACGCTGCATTTCGCCGTCCCGGCGCGCCACCGGCGACACCGTGAGCCCGAAGAGCGAGGTGGCGTAGGCGGCCGCGAAGCCGGCCGACGTCGCGTAGGCGTACCGCGCCTGGCGGTCCCAGTACTCGGCGCCCTCCGAGTTCGACACCTCCGGGTCCACGGCGAGCGCGGCCTCCTCGGCGGCGCGGGCCACCGCGATCTTCTCTTCCGGCCCGATCTCGTGGCCGCCGGGATCGGCCAGCTCCAGGTCGGGCACGGCCCCGACGAGCGTCCCCGGATCCGGCAGGCCAGCGTGCGGATCCTCGGCCGTCACCCGCGCCAGCCGGGTGGCCTCTTCCACCACCCGCTCGAGCGACGCCGGCGACAGGTCGGAGGTGGACGCGGCGGCCGAGGCCCGCCCGGCGAAGACGCGGAGCGACAGCCGCTGGTCGCGGGAGTGGGTCACCGTGTCCACCTCGCCCAGGCGGACGGTGGCGCTGAAGCGGCGCTCCTCGACCAGGAAACCGTCGGCGGCGGTGGCGCCGCGGTCGGTGGCCCGCTTGAGGACGGCCACCAGCAGGCCGGGATCCAGGCTCATACGTGCGTGCCGCCCACGGTGAGGCCGTCGATCCGGAGGGTGGGCAACCCGACGCCGACCGGGACCGACTGCCCATCCTTGCCGCAGGTCCCGATCCCTTCGTCCAGGGCCAGATCGTGCCCGACCCGCGTCACGCGGGTGAGGGCGTCGGGGCCGTTGCCGATCAGCGTGGCGCCCTTGACCGGCGCCGTCACCCGGCCGTCTTCGATGAGGTAGGCCTCGCTGGCCGAGAAGACGAACTTCCCCGATGTGATGTCGACCTGCCCGCCGCCGAAGGCGACGGCGTAGAGGCCGCGGCTGACCGAGCGCAGGATGTCCTCCGGCGCCTCCTCGCCGGCCAGCATGAAGGTGTTCGTCATGCGCGGCATGGGCGGGTGGGCGTAGGACTGGCGCCGCCCGTTGCCGGTGGGGC
>DATLZL010000251.1:0-2285 GCA_035574035.1 Binatia bacterium
CTCCGCCGTGGCCCGCCGCAGCGTGACCTCGTCCGCCTGTCCGGCCACCTCGGCGAGTACGGCCGCTGCGTCGCGTTCGGCCCGCGTGCCGCTCTCGGGGAGCGCCGCGAGCAGCAGGGCGGTGAGCCCGGCTGCGACAAGGAGCGCCGGCGGGATCAGGCCGGCGGCGCTCCTCGAGTGCCTCTGCCGCACGTAGGTGGCGCCTATGTCCGCGAGACCTCCTGGCGCCTGAGGAGGGCAAATGCCGTCCAGCGCGCGTCGGCGAGCAGGTCCGAAATGCGCACCGGTCCCACCGCCTCCGCTCCTATGGCGTCCCGCGCGCGCACGGCCACGCTCCGGGGAGGCGGCAGGACCTCGCGGAAGATTTCCAGCGTTTCGTCCTCCACGTCCGGCTCCGGCTCGGGCAACGGCCGCTGGACGAATGCCGCAAGCGGCGTCGCGGGCGAGAGCACGTCCTCGAAGGCTTCCGCATCCGCATCTTCGGGGCCGGGGGGAGCCACTTCGGCTGCCGGCTGGTGCCAGGCGCTGGGCAGCCCGAACAGCGAGCTCTCACGCCGGCGCGAGTCGACGAGGAGGCCGTAGGCGGCGTCGAGACGCTGCCACTCCGGGTCCGCGGTGTCCGGTCCCTCGTCCTCGCTCCAGCCTGGCCCGACGGCCGACTTCAGCCGCCGCAACCTGTCCTTGAAGAACACCGGCGCCAGGCCGTAGAGGCCGAGCGTGACGCCGACGAGTCCGCCGAGGACGATGAGAGCCGTCGATGCACCCTGTTCCATCACGCCGGATTCTCGCCTGCTCCTCGCCGAGGGCGCAGTAGTGTTTCCCCTAGGCGGGACTCGGCGGGACCGGGAAACTCCAATCTGCACCCTGGCCGAGCGCGCGTGACAAGCGCACAGGCGTCCGATACACTCCCACGCGACCTCAGGCCCGGCCGCGGAGAGGCCGAATAACTCAGCCGGAGCAGCCCTCGTGCGGTCGCGGTCGGTCGCCGCGTCAGTCACGCTCGTCCTCTTCGCGTTCGCCGGCGCCTCCTCTCAGGCTGCTCTCCAGCTCCTGCAGAACGGCGGCTTCGAGGCCGGCACCAGCGCCTGGTCCGGCCAGGCCATCTCGACCAGCGGCTGCCCGGCGGCCAGTGGCAGCGCGGCCCTGGCCCTGGCGCCGACGGCCGCGCAGCAGGCGGTGGCCCTGCAGCGGGTCGCCGGTGTTGGAGGCGGCGCCGGGCCTTACGCCCTCATGGGCGTGGCCAGGGCCGGCTCGAGCGCCCCAACCGCGACCGCCTACCTGCGCTTTCTCGACGGCAGCGACACCATCCTGGCCCAGTATCCGGTGTCGCTGCCGCTCGGCGCTTCCTACGCCGCCTTTGGGGCCTTGGCGTCGGCTGCGCCGCCGGGGTCCGTAACGGCGGAAGTGCGCATCGTCGCCACCGGCTCCGGGACCGCCTGCGTCGATGACCTCAGCCTCGATGGCCCGGCGCCCGCCACCGCTACCCCGTCCCTCACGCCGACCCCGCCGCCCACGCCTACGCCGCTGCCCACTGCCACCCCAACGCGCACGCCGACGCAGCCCTCCGCCTCCTCCACGCGCGCGCCGACAAACACGCCGCGGCCTCCGGCGGCCACCAGCACTCCCAGGCCGCCGTCTTCTGGCGGGTCGTCCGGCGCCGGTGGCGGTGGCGGCTCGCTGCCTGCCATCATTCCGACGGAAGGGCTGCTCAACGGCGGCCTCGAGTCCGGGATCACTCCCTGGCAGAAGTTCGGCGGCGAACTCGGCGTCGTCTCCTCGCCGACCAACTCCGGCAGCGGAGCCGCCTCGTTCACAAGCGCCACCACCTCGACGAAGTGGGCCTACCAGGTCGTGCGCGTGTCCGGTGGCGGCGTCTACGAGTTCTCTGGCTTCCTCCAGCCCGGCACCGGCGTCTCCGAGAGTTACCTCCGTGTCTCCTGGTACGGTTCGGCCGACGGCAGCGGCTCCGCCATCGGCAACTCCGACTCCACCACTCGCCTGGCGGGGGCCACGGGCGCCTTCACGCGACTGGCCACGGGGCCGGTCCAGGCCCCGGCGAGCGCCGCCTCCGCGCGCGTCCGCGTCATGCTCGCGCCGGCGAGCGCCGCGCCCGCCGTGCTCTACTTCGACGACATGGCTTTCGGCCCCGCGGAAGCCTCCGCCGCCACGCCCGCGCCCGTAAGCGCGCCAACGACCCTGGAGGAGGACCTCCAGCCCGACAGCCCGGCCGACACGCAGGCGTCGCGCGCCCCTGGCGCGCCCACGGCCGCCGCCGAGGCCTTGCT
>DATLZL010000252.1:0-2699 GCA_035574035.1 Binatia bacterium
CCGCGGCGCGCTCCCGGCCGCCTGCGCGCCCGGGGCCGGCTGCGGCCGTCCGCGGGCCCGCGCGAGGAGCCCGACGACGCCGTGGGGCAGGAAGAGGATGACGGCGACGAGCGTCAGGCCGACGATCGCCCGCCCGATCACCGCCCACTCGCCGCCGACGAAGGCGTACGTGAGCGCGGTGATCACCGTCGCCCCGACCGCGGGGCCCAGCCAGTGTCGGGCGCCGCCGAGGATGCTCATCAGCACCACGTAGAGCGGCACGGTGATCGAGAACGTCTCGGCCACCGTCACGTAGGTGACGAAGAGCGCGTGGATGCCGCCGGCCACGCCGGCCAGGAAGCCGGAGAGCCCGAGGGCGGCGAGCTTGAAGCGGTAGGTCGGCACGCCGAGGACCTCGGCCACGTCCTCGTCGTCGGCGATCGCGAACAGCCCGCGCCCGAGCCGGGCCCGCTGCACCACGCCGGCGGTCGCGACGGCGGCCGCGGCGACCGCCAGGCTCAGCAGGTAGAGGGTGGAGGTCGGCCCGGCGAACACGGTGGGGATGGGAACCGCGCTCAGGTAGACCCCCGGCCCTCCATCGATCCGCGTGTTGAGCACGAGGGTGGCCAGCACGAAGGTGACCGCCAGCGTGAGCAGCGCGAAGAGCTCCCCCCGGAGCCGCCGCACCCGGAACACGACCGCGCCCAGGCCCAGCCCGAGCAGCGCGGCCACCAGGCCGGCGGCCGGCAGCGTGGCCAGGAACGGCACGCCGGCGCTGGCGGCGAGCGTGGCCGTGGTGTACACCCCGGCCCCGAAGAAGGCGCCGTGGCCGAAGGAGAAGTAGCCTGAAAAGCCGCTCAGGATGGCCCACGAGGTGGCCAGGGCGATCCAGTGAAAGACCAGGTAGAGGAAGGACTCGGCGAAGGCCGGCGGCCGGAAGGCCGGCAGGGCGGCGAAGGCCAGCCCGAGCGCCAGCACGGCGGCGAGCGACCGCACCGCCGGCCTCAGAGGCGATCCGGTCGCAGGAGCAGCACGACGATCAGCAGCGCGAAGGACACCAGCGGCGCCCACGAGGGTGCGGTCAGCGCCATCGTCAGCGCCTCGCTGAGGCCGATGCCGATGCCGGCCGCCAGCGGACCCAGCGGGTTGCCGAGCCCGCCCAGGATGACGACGGCGAACACGACGCCGATCCAGGCGTAGATCTGGGCGGGGGCCAGCGTGTAGACCAGCGCCACGAACGTGCCCGCCACGCCGGCGTAGGCCGCGCCCAGCCCCGAGAGCAGGAGCCCGAGCCGCCGGGCGTCGATGCCGAACGCGGCGGCGACGGCCGGGTCCTCGGCGGTGGCCCGGGCCGCCTTGCCCGTCCACGTGAACCGAAGCCAGGCCCAGGTACCGAGCGAGAGGGCCACCGCCACGGCGAGCAGCGCCAGCTCGATCACCGGCACGAAGAGCGGCCCGAGCCGCAGCGAAGCGGTCGCGTACGGCGACTCCAGGCGGCGGAAGTCGGCCGTCCACACCCACTGGATCACGCTCTCGATCACCACCGTGAGGCCGAAGGTCACCAGCAGGGAAGCGAACTCGCCCACCCGGGTCCAGGCGAAGGCCGCCTGGAGGCCGACCCCGAGGGCGAAGAAGGCGGGCACGACCAGGGCCAGGGCGAGGAACGGGTTGAGCCCGCCGACGCTCGCCAGGTGGTAGGTCAGGTAGGCGCCGAGGAAGACGAGGGCGAAGTGGGCCAGGTTGATCAGCCGGAGCAGGCCCCAGGAGAGGCTGAGGCCGAGCCCCAGCAGCCCGTAGAGGCCGCCGATCAGGAGGCCGGCGAGGAGCGACTGGGCCAGGAGCGTCAGGCTCGGCACGCGCCCGCGCTCCCCGGCCCGGTCACGGCACGATGAGTCGGGCTCCCGGCGCCGCGAACTCCTTCGGCCACACCACGACCCACTTGCCGTCCTGGACCTGCTTCACCTTCGACAGGTCGTCGCCGTAGTTGCTGGGACCGTCGAAGCGCAGCCGCCCGATGATGGTGTCCACGCGGTTGGCCTTGAGCCACTGGGCGAGCACCTTGTCGTCGAGGCTCCGGGTGGCGGTCACCGCCGCCTCGATGATCTGCCAGGCGGCGTACGAGGCGGCCGCCTGCACGTCGGCCGACTGATAGGGCAGCCCGGCCCGGGCCGCCCGCTCCCGGTAGAGCCGGACGAACTCGGCGGCGGCCGGGCTGGAGGTGAACGGCGCGTGTTCCTCGAAGATCGTCGTCGAGAGCGCGTGGCGGCCTTCGGGGGCCAGCGCCAGCGGACCCGGCGATGGGTAGAGGTGGAAGTGGATCCGCGGCGTGTAGTCGAGCTTCTTCAGCGCCTCCAGGAGCTGGTTGCCGTCGAGCCCGATGGCGCCCACCCAGAGGAAGTCGGGGTCGGCGTCGCGCACCCGGGCCGCGATGGGCCCGAAGTCGCGGGTGCCGAACTCGAACTCCAGGTAGAGCACCTCGCGCAGCCCGCGCTTGGCGGCCACCTCCCGGGCCCCGATCGACATGAAGTGCACCGAGGGGAACTTGCTGGTGACGATGGCGATCGTCTTCGGTGGCTTGCCGGTGGCGGCCAGGGCGTCCAGCAGCGTGTTGGGGAAGGTCCGGCCGGGCTCGGGGCCGATGGCCCAGGTCGGGAAGTGCATCTCGTACTTGGCCAGGTGCGGGATGCCGAACGTGTGGTGGACGAGCATCTTGCCGTGGC